>WLEX01000204.1 GCA_009704065.1 Actinomycetota bacterium | reverse complement strand
GATCGAATATTTCGGAGAAGAAGCCCACGCCGCAGCGGCACCACACAAGGGGAGAAATGCTCTCGACGCTGCCGTCCTTGGTTACATGGCAGTAGGTGCACACCGCCAACACATTCTTCCCACTGAAAGAGTGCACGGCGTGTTTCTCAAAGCTGGAGAAAAGCCAAACATTGTTCCGCGAGAAGCATCAACCGAATGGTACGTTCGCTCCGACACCATCACCACTTTGAATGATTTGAAACCGCGCGTGCTATCAGCATTGCAATCCGGAGCACAAGCATGTGGTTGCACTAGTCACCACGAATGGGTCGGCTCACCGTATGCAGACATGGTGACGAACGAATCACTGAGTTCGTCGTATCTTGCCAACTCTGCAATTCTCGGAAGGGAAGTGAGGGATCCTTCACAGAGTGGGCACAGAGTGGTGGGATCGACCGACATGGGAAACATCAGCCACCTGGTGCCCTCAATCCATCCGATGATTGCTTCAGCGCCTACAGGGTCATCGATCCATACTGTTGCTTTTGCCAAGCATTCAATTAGCCCTATGGCAGATCTCGCGGTTCTCGACGGAGCGAAGGCCATGGCAATGACCGCTATCGATTATTGGACTTCCGAGTCCCACCAACAGGCCGTTGCAGATGACTTCGCGAGGGCCAATCCCAACACAGAAGTTCTCTAGGCAGTATCCCTCGAACGCAAGACCCTGACTCGTAGAGTTGACACTCGTGACGGTGTATGTTCCCGAGGAGTTCACAGAGGCAGAATCTGACATTCTGCGTCGCTATTTTACCAACCTAGACCTACCGGTCTTTGGTCTGGTGAACTTGCCTGAAGTGGTGAAAGGCGCATTGTTTGCTCGGTACAGCCGAAGCCCACGCAGTTTGCGGCGTCTTTTCCTCGATGAGTTCGTGAACGATCTTGAGATTGCCGGTGACCAGCAAGTAGACGCCACCATCGGAGTCGATCGCGCCGAGTCGTTGTACGAGAAAATTTTTGTTGAGTACGGCGATGACTCTGTCGCTCAACTAGGCGGCGTGCACCTGGCCTGTGAACAGGCCTCCAATATCTTGACCAAAATTCTCGAGTGGGGGCGCATTATGAGCTACCTCGAGCAATCAACTCGATACATCGCCTACGACGAACGTTTAGGTGGTCGCTTTCGTTACTACCGTGATCCCGATCTGGTAGCGAGTCGATTCGGCACTCGATATGTCGGCGATATGGATCGCATGTTCGATTCGTACTCACAGCTGGCAGGTTTGGTCACTGACCATGTTCGCGCCACTGTTCCTAAAGCGGCTGGCGATAGTGATTTCATCTTTAGACAAGCAACCAGAGCTAAGGCTCTTGATGCTGTTCGTGGTCTTCTTCCTGCTGCTTCACTCTCTAACGTTGGCATCTACGGAAGTGGTCAAGCGTTTGAGCAGTTGCTTCTTCGCATGCGTGCTCATCCACTTCCAGAGGCTCGTTACTACGCCGACATGATGCTCACAGAACTTCGCAAGGTGATTCCATCGTTCCTTCGTCGTGTTGATGTGCCTGAGCGCGGAGGGAAGTGGTCTGAGTATCTCTCCACTAACGCTGCAGCCATGTCAGAACTTGTCGATTCAATGATGGGGGACACCATCGCCAGCGATGTCGAAGAAGTCACTCTCGTTTCCTTCGATCCTGAGGGGGAAAATAAGTTGGTCACCGCAGCGTGTTATGCCTTTTCCCACCTTCCTGAGTCACAAATCAGAATCAAAGTTGAGAACATGTCTCAAGAGGAAAAGACAGACATCCTTACGGCCTACGTTGGCGATCGCGAGAATCGTCGCCATCGACCAGGTAGAGCTTTCGAATCTACTGATTACCGTTTCGATGTTCTTTCCGATTACGGCGCATTTCGAGATATGCAACGGCACCGCCTACTCACCATTGAATGGCAGCCACTCACCCCGTATCACGGCTATACCCGCCCTGAATTAGTCGATGCAGCAGGTGGTGCCGAGATGTTCGACGAGGTCATGCATCGTTCTTCAGCTCTCTATGAAGCACTCGTGGCCGACTATCCGCAGCAGGCGGCGTATTCGGTGTCGATGGCATACCGCATCCGCTATGTGATGCAGTTCAACGCCCGCGAGGCTATGCACATGCTCGAACTGCGCTCAAGTCCCCAGGGGCATCCGTCCTATCGTCGCGTTGCTCTGGAGATGCATCGTCAGATTGCCGAGAAGGCCGGTCACACGGCCGTGGCGGCTGCTATGACCCACATGACTACCGAAGCACCCGAACTAGAACGTCTCGAGTCTGAGCGCCGTGCTGAGGCGAAGAGAAGCTCCCGTTCGTAGCGCCTTCTGAAGTGACGCCAGTCACTTTTTAGATTTTTTTCCAGAGCATTCGACACTCGGGCCACTTTTATGCCTAGTATCCCGCCGCGAGTCGTCGCACAAAATTAGGAGCACATAGTGGCAAAAGATGAGATTGATCCAGAAGACATCGAAATTGAACTCGATATCGATGGGGAAGAACTCGACATCCTTGAAGATCTCGAAGAAGAGCCGATAGGTGAAGACGACGACGTTCTCGATGATGAGGATGGCGACGATGAAGATGCGGTTGGCTCAACGATTGTTCGCAAGGCCGGCGATGACGACGATGACGACGACGACATGGTGGCGCCCGACGACGTCGAAGAAGACCTCGCATCAATTCTCAAAGACCGACTTGCATCTGAGGACCTTCCGGCAGAAGAAGATGAAGTCGTCGAAAGTGATGAGCGGTCTGGCGACGATGAATTACAGCCGAAACGTGCCGACGAGGTTCTCTGCAGCAGCTGTTTCTTGCTAGTGCGCAAAAATGCACCTACATGTCCAGTCGGAGATGAGGATTGCCCCGTCTTTGTAAAGAAGAAGAAAAAGTAAACCTCCATGCAATCATTTGCTGATGGTCTCGGGAAGAGATGTGCGTCATTGATTGCATCATTGCGTCAACAAGCGCCAGCTGCTCGAATGATTGGCAAATTCGCAGTCAAGCAGGCAAGCGACGAAATAGATAAGCGTCTCAGGCCTCGCAATGGCGAAGACGAATCGACTCACGAAGAACAATGACCTCAGAGTCAGTCATCTTTGTTCGTGAAGCAACTTCTGTTGATTCAGAATTTCTTGAGAATCTTATTTCTCAGGCCAAAGATGAATCACAGCTGTACCGAGGAAAAGTTCTCGACGCAGCGCCAAACGATGGCAACTTCAATCTCATAGCGGGCGTGGGCGACACCGCGATGGGTGCACTTGAGGTGTACACATCGGCTGAAAACCAATGGACGATTCGGTATGTGTACGTGCTTCCTGATTGTCGAGAAGTTGGCATCGGCGATGCTCTTGT
>WLEX01000203.1 GCA_009704065.1 Actinomycetota bacterium | reverse complement strand
TCGACGCTCAATACGAAGATCAAGTAGTTGATGCCATTATCAACGCAGGTGAAATTCTGATTGGTCAGCACACACCATTTAGCGCAGGCAATTTCCTTATCGGTTGCCCGGCATCATTGCCCACCAGTGGTTTTGCACATGTTTCATCGGGAATCACCGTCGACACATTCTTGAAGCGCACTGCAATTGCACGTGCCAACGAACCAGCATTGCGTCGCATGTCGGAAAGCATCATCACGCTTGCCGATCATGAGGGGTTCCCCGCACACAGCAACGCAATTCGTCGCCGCTTTCAGGCGTAACTGTTACTTACAGATAAGACCGACGAGTTTCTTCGGCAGTGGGCCGACACTTGTGATTTCTTATTTTTTCGTGGGGAGTTGTGGCATGAGGGTTGTAACGGACTTTGGTGTCGTTGTCTTTGGTGCCGTTGTTGATGGCAGGGTTGTCGTTGGAAGCGTTGTTGATGGCAGGGTCGTTGTTGCCCTCGAAGGAAGTGCTGGCATTGGGGTTGTGACTGTTCTTGACAATGTTGTCGTTGTCAATGCTGCGTTCTTTTGACGAACAGAAGTAACAGTCGAATCGTCCTTGTCGCTTGATCCGCCACCGCACGCCGCCAATCCAAAAATAATTGTGACTGTAAGTGCTGTAAGTGCTTTGACCTTAAACATGCTGGGCTCCCTCGAAGATGTATCGCAAGGTTACAGAACCCCTCAATTCTTACAAGCCCTTCCGAGCTTTATTTATCCAGCAGTGACCTTTAATTCATCGGCAACAACGTCAACCTTCACAATTCCATCGTCGCCAACAGAACCTTCCAAAATCAAGATTGCTGCGCGGTCAGCAATTTCTCGTTGAATCAGCCTCTTCAAAGGTCGTGCACCAAACGCGGCATCGAAACCACGAGTGCCGAGCCATACACGGGCAGCAGGAGTTACTTGCAACAAAATACGACGTTCGGCCATACGTGTGACCAAATGCTCAAGTTGAATTTCCACAATGCTGCTGAGGTCTTCTTCAGTGAGAGAACGGAAACGCACAATTTCATCGATGCGGTTTACAAATTCAGGGCGGAAGTAATCAATTGGTTCGCCGGGCAAGTTGCTCGTCATGATGAGCACCACGTTGGTGAAGTCGACTGTGCGCCCTTGCCCATCGGTCAAACGACCATCGTCGAGAACTTGCAACAAGATATTGAATACATCAGGATGCGCTTTTTCGACTTCGTCAAGCAACACCACGCTGTATGGCCGGCGACGTACCAATTCGGTGAGTTGACCACCTTCGTCATAACCCACATACCCGGGGGGCGCACCAATGAGACGAGACACGGAATGCTTTTCCATGTATTCACCCATATCAATGCGCACCATTGCTTTTTCATCGTCAAACAAATATTCGGCGAGCGCACGTGCAAGTTCGGTTTTACCTACACCCGTTGGCCCAAGGAACATAAAAGAGCCAATTGGTTTGTTGGGATCAGATAAACCTGCACGGCTACGACGAATTGCATTTGCTACTGCAGAGACTGCATCATTCTGGCCAATCACACGCTTATGCAGTTGTGCTTCCAGATGTACAAGTTTTTGCATCTCACCTTCGAGCAACTTGCTCACAGGTACGCCGGTCCACTTCGACACCACTTCGGCAATGTCTTCAGCATCGACTTCTTCTTTCAACATACGTTCGGTTGATTGCAGTTGATCAAGATGCGTAGTGGCGTCATTGATACG
Organism: Actinomycetota bacterium; assembly: GCA_009704065.1. Lineage (GTDB taxonomy): Bacteria > Actinomycetota > Acidimicrobiia > Acidimicrobiales > Ilumatobacteraceae > UBA2093. The sequence goes on along the minus strand of WLEX01000203.1, from coordinate 1,650 downwards.
ACGTTCCAGTTCAGGAATACGACCGTATTGAATCTCCGATGCCTTCGTGAGATCTGTTTCACGTTCAACAGCTGAGCGCAATGCTTCAAGTTCTTCTTTCAAAGTACGAATCGCAGAAATCGCTGAACGTTCCGCTTCCCAATGACCCTTCATCACATCGACTTCGGCTTGCAATGTGGTGAGCTCGTCTTGCAATGCCGCAAGGCGTTCACGTGATGCAACATCAGTTTCCTTATCGAGGGCGACCTTTTCAATTTCCAACTGCAAGATTCGGCGTTGCACAATGTCGATTTCGGTAGGGAGTGAATCGATTTCGATTCTCAACTTGCTGGCTGCTTCGTCCATCAGGTCGATGGCCTTGTCGGGCAGGAAGCGATTGGTGAGATACCGATTCGACAAAACAGCTGCGCTCACCAGTGCAGAGTCTTGAATACGCACACCATGATGCACTTCGTAGCGTTCTTTTAGTCCACGCAAAATTGCAATGGTGTCGGCAACTGTGGGCTCACCTACATACACCTGTTGGAATCGACGTTCGAGTGCAGGATCTTTTTCTACGTATTTACGATATTCGTCGAGCGTGGTGGCACCAATCATGCGTAACTCACCGCGAGCCAACATGGGCTTAATCATGTTGCCGGCGTCCATGGCACCTTCTGCACCACCCGCACCAACAATGGTGTGCATTTCATCGACAAAGGTAATGACCTCACCTTCAGCATCGGTGATCTCTTTCAACACAGCCTTAAAGCGTTCTTCGAACTCACCGCGATATTTCGCACCAGCTACCAACGAGCTGATATCGAGCGATATGAGTCGTTTGCCTTTCAAGCCTTCTGGTACATCGCCATCGGCGATTCGTCGCGCAAGACCTTCAACGATTGCTGTCTTACCGACACCTGGTTCACCAATAAGAACTGGGTTGTTCTTGGTGCGCCGAGACAACACCTGAATAACACGGCGAATTTCTTCATCGCGTCCGATAACCGGATCGATTTTTCCTTCATGGGCACGTGCTGTGAGATCGATGCCATATTTCTCGAGAGCAGCAAACTGCGATTCGGGATCTGCTGATGTAACACGATGAGAGCCACGCACTTCTTTCAGTGCTTGCAGCATTTCTTCGCTACCAATACCAACGCGTTGGTTCATGGCTAACACCAAGTGCTCCACCGATACGTAGTCATCTTTCAGATCTTTGCGCGCCGAATCAGCATTTTCTAAAACGTTTGCGAGTTCGCGATTCATGCGCGGTTCAGCACCACCTGTGGCACGCGGTAGCGATGCAATGGCTTCATTTGCTTTGGTCTGCAACATTCCGGTTGCAATGCCAAGTTTTTGCAAGAAGGCCGGCACCACGGTGTCGGTCTGTGCCATCACGGCACTCAACAGGTGATCCACTGTGACTTCGGGGTTACCTGCACTGCGTGCCGCCTCACCCGCGGCAGCAATTGCCTCTTGTGTTCGGGTGGTCCACTTCTTTGGGTCAATTGCCATGTCTATTTCTTCTTATCTATCGGGGTCAAAAATGCTGGGTCGTTCGCCGAAGCGAGAGAGGTTTTGGCGCACCGGCACAATGTTTGCGCGGCCGCGAGATTCGATTTCGGTGATGGCATGCATAAGGCCTTGCCGTAATCGTTCGACTTCAGT
>WLEX01000202.1 GCA_009704065.1 Actinomycetota bacterium | reverse complement strand
TTTGCAAGATCGCGCACTTCCTCCCAAGGACGTGCGCTATTAGGCCAAATGGAAAATTTCATTGATTAGCCCTTAATCAGGATGGGCCGCTGAACATACCGCGATATGTCTCTGGCTTAGCAGGAGATGATTCGCCTTCATAGCGATTGATTTCTGCACGAGCAACAACACCCCAATGCACTTCGTCAGGACCGTCGGCCAAACGCAATGTGCGCTGACTTGCGTACATGCGCGACAGTGGAGACCACTGAGATACACCTGTTGCGCCGTGCATTTGAATTGCTTCGTCGATAATTGCGCAGACGCGGATGGGCACCATTGCCTTGATGGCACTTACCCAAATACGAGCTTCGGCGTTACCCATAGTGTCCATTGCTTTTGCAGCACGAAGAACCATGAGACGACATGCTTCGATTTCGATACGAGCTTTTGCAATGACTTCTGGGTTCTTGCCCAAGCGAGCAATGGGCTTGCCAAATGCTTCGCGGGTAAGTCCGCGACGAATCATGAGTTCGAGTGCACGCTCTGCAGCACCGATTGAACGCATGCAGTGGTGAATACGACCAGGTCCGAGACGCAATTGCGAAATTTCGAAACCACGTCCTTCACCCAAAAGAATGTTTTCTTTCGGAACACGAACATTGTTGAAACGAATGTGCATGTGGCCGTGAGGAGCATCGTCTTCGCCAAACACTTCCATCGGTCCGACAATTTGTACGCCCGGCGTATCGATAGGAACAAGAATTTGTGAGTGCTTACGGCTTGATGGGCCATCGGGGCTTGTGAGCAACATAACGATCAGGATCTTGCATCGAGGATCTCCTGCACCGGATGCGTAGTACTTGTCGCCATTGATGACCCACTCTTCACCGTCGAGAGTTGCAAGGCACTGCAAGTTCTTTGCATCAGACGATGCAACATCGGGTTCGGTCATGACATATGCAGAACGAATCTCGCCATTGAGAAGAGGCTTCAACCACTTTTCTTTTTGCGCTGGGGTACCAACGCGTTCGAGTACTTCCATGTTGCCAGTGTCGGGTGCTGAACAGTTGAGACTTTCAGATGCAAGAGGGCTCTTTCCCAATTCGACTGCGATGTATGCATAGTCGAGGTTTGACAAACCTTCGCCAGTTTCTGCGTCGGGTAAGAAGAAGTTCCAGAGTCCTTGTGCTTTCGCCTTCGACTTCACACCTTCAAGCAATTCCAGTTGACCTGGTGCGTACTGCCAACGATCCTCGCGATTTTCTCCCAATGCGTAGAACTTTTCTGCCATTGGTTCAACTTCTTCGGCAATGAACTTCTTCACTGCGTTGAACAAAGGAGCAGCCTTAGCCGACATGGCGAAGTTGAGTTCTGAGTCGGTCTCTAATCCGGTGTGCATTCCTGGCTTTGGCATCACGGCCTCCTGATAAGCAGCCCCACTAGCGGGGTATGTCATGACCTTAGTTCCCCATGCCCCAGAACCTCTGAGGCGGAGAATCCATGGGATGGCTCATTATCTGGCGATATCGACGAAGCACTACAGTCTCCTCTGCACCAAGGGAGGCCCCACATGGCACATACAGAACAGCCAAAACCCGCTTCACAACACACCACGGCACGAAATGCAGCGGTCACGACCCCCACCGACGCAGGTGACTTCGAGCGCGCAACGCGAGGATTTATTGCCTCACTCCCCACTGGTCGCGTGGAAAGCGCCGATGGCCGAATGGTGGCGGATGTGAATCGATACAACTTTATTCGTGAGAACGAAAAAGCTCCTGAAACGGTGAACCCCAGTCTGTGGCGTCATGCTCGCCTCAATGCCAATCATGGCTTGTTCGAAGTGGCCGATGGAGTCTGGCAAGTACGCGGGTACGACATTTCAAACATCACCTTTATAAAAGGAACAGAAGGCTGGGTCGTTATCGACCCCCTCACCACCGAAGCCACTGCTCGCGCTAGTTACGACCTCATCACTGCGCAACTTGGCCACCGTCCCGTTACCGCAGTTATCTACACACATTCACACGCCGACCATTTCGGTGGGGTGCTCGGTGTCACCACTCAAGCTGAAGTCGATGCTGGCAAATGTCGAGTGATCGCGCCTGTTGGGTTCTTGCATGAGACCGTAGGCGAAAACGTGATTGCGGGACCAGCGATGAATCGCCGCGCTACCTATCAGTTCGGACCTCTTCTTCCTGCAGGCCCAACTGGCCATGTCGATTGCGGTCTTGGTAATTCAGTACCGCTTGGTCCTCCGGGACTCATTGCACCAACTGAAGACATCACCTTTACTGGTGAAGAACTTGTTGTCGATGGCGTGCGCATCGTGTTCCAACTCACTCCCGAAACCGAAGCTCCTGCTGAGATGAACTTCTTCTTCCCAGATCAGGGCTGGTTGTGCATGGCGGAAAACTGCTCGCACACCATGCACAACTTGGTACCTATTCGAGGAGCGCTCGTACGCAACTCATTGAAGTGGACCAAGTACATCAATGAAGCGATGGAACTGTTCGGTGCCGACACAAAGATTTTGTTCACATCACACAACTGGCCACGTTGGGGTAATGAAGATCTTTTGGGCTTTCTCACATTGCAACGTGATGTATACCGATGGATGCACGACCAAACGATGCGTCTTGCGAACAAGGGCTACACCGCTACAGAAATTTCTGCAGCCTTGACTTTGCCCGATGAGTTCTTGGCTAACGACCACACACGTGGTTATTACGGCGACCTTGTTCACAACTCGAAAGCCGTGTACCAGCGCTACCTCAGTTGGTACGACGCAAACCCTGCCAACCTAAACAAATACCAGCCCACTGAAGCGGGTGCGCGTTACGTAGCACTTGCTGGCGGTGCGGATGCACTGTTAAAAAATGCACGCGCTGCATTTGATGCTGGTGATTATCGCTGGGTCGTTGAGCTGGTGAACCATCTGGTGTTTGCAGATCCCACCAATACTGCAGCACGACACTTACAAGCTGACGCACTCGAGCAACTTGGCTATCAAGCAGAATCTTCTACGTTCCGTAACGCGTACCTCATGGGTGCCCAAGAACTTCGACAGGGACCACCAAAACCAGCATCGAACCAAGTGCGAGGTCGTGGCCTTTTGTTGGCAATGACCGTGGAGCAAGTATTCGATTCCCTTGCAGTGCGAATGAAATCAGAAGAACTGGGCGGCGTATCTGTCTGTGTGAACTGGGATTTCACCGATACCAAAGAGCAATGGGTATTAGGTATTTCGAATCGCACTTTGTATTACACGCCGTCAAGTCAGAGCAACACAGCAGCAGCAACTGTGCGACTGGCACGTACCACTCTCATCGATGTGGTTACGCAGTCGACAACGTTCGTCGATCAAATTCAGGCCGGCAACATCGTCATCGACGGTGACGCGGCAGCTTTGCTCGGAATCTTTGGCAATATCGACACATTCGA
>WLEX01000201.1 GCA_009704065.1 Actinomycetota bacterium | reverse complement strand
AGTGATGCCACCAACGATGCTCGTTGTGGTTTACCGATCGCAGTGCGGGGAATGCTTTCAACAATGTGAATGTGTTGTGGAGCACAATAGGCAGGCAGAGTTTCTTTCACTTGTCCGCGCACATCGTCGAGAGATATATCGCTTCCTGGTGAAGTCACAATCCACGCATGAACGCTATGGCCCCATGTGGGGTCGGGAACACCGCCAACGCACACTTCTTGTATGCGCGCGTGAGTGATGATTGCATCTTCCACCATCTCAGGCCACACATTTTCTCCACCAGTGATGATGAGGTCTCCCTCTCTGCCTTCCACCGTAAGAACTCCAGTTGGTGACAGCGAACCTCTATCTCCTGTGCGAAACCATCCATCAGAATCAAGTGGAGTTATGCCGTCGCGGTAACAACGAAACATCATCGGGCACTTGATGAAGATGACGGAGTCACGTATTTCGATTTCGACATTGTCGAGTGGTATTCCGTCGTATACGACGCCACTGCCGGTCTCGGTCATGCCGTAAGTAGTGACGCTGTTGGAGGGTCTATCGACAGGTGGACGAGCACCGCCGAGAACAATGGTGCGGTACAGGCTTGCGTCAACTCGTTGTAACGCGGTAGCCACGAGCGACACCATCGTTGCACCATTATTGGATGCCTCTATGTAACTACTTTCCGAAAACAACGGAACTGCAATGACCCGATTGCCCATAACGAGAGAGCGTGTAATTACAGATAATCCGCCGACATGAGATGGGGGCAGGCATGCAAGCCAAGCGTCATCGCCTGACACTTGTAAACGGTTCGACGTGGCCTCGGCGCTAGCGATCACTGCATTCATGGTGAGAACAACAGCCTTGGGATTGCCAGTGGATCCGCTCGTGGCTACAACGAGTGCATCTCCGGGCTCTACATGTGTTCCCGATAGCTGTGCTTCGTTATTAGGACTCACAATGATGGTGGGAGATACTGCGTTGATGAGTTTTGCCTTAGCGGTTGCAGGGAGGCGTTGGTCTAGTGGGAACACGGCATCGCCTTCGTCCCATGCCTGTTTCAGGCGATCGACAAATGCTGGCCCATTCGGCAAATCAATACAGACCAACTCATTCACGCTTTTAGCGTACGGGTCGTGAGACACTAGAGCATGAATTCGTCAACAGAACCTGTCGATCTTGGTTGGAAAAAATGGCTTATTGGAGCGCGACCTCGTACGTTGCCAGCAGCCATCGTTCCTGTCTTGATTGGAGTGGCATGCGCAAGTGGTGCGGCCAATCCGGTCTGGTGGCGCGCAGCGTTGGCTGCCATCGTGAGTCTCGCCCTGCAAATTGGTGTCAATTATGCAAATGACTACTCCGATGGCGTAAAAGGCACGGACGCAGTTCGTGTGGGGCCGTTGCGTCTTGTTGGATCTGGTGTTGCATCAGCCGCATCGGTTAAGCGAGCAGCATTTCTGATGTTCGCTATCGCTTCTGTCGCAGGTCTAGTGCTGTCAATCCTCACCACGCCCTGGCTTATTGCTGTTGGTGTGTGCGCTATTGCATCTGCCTGGACCTATACCGGTGGTCCTCGTCCTTATGGATACGCCGGATGGGGAGAGGTGTTTGTATTTGTATTTTTCGGGCTGGTTGCCACGATGGGTTCTCAGTACGCAGTGAGTGAGAGTTTCACTTTGACCGGATTCGTAGCAAGTGTCGCTGTGGGGTCATTTGCGTGTTCATTGTTGGTGATCAATAATCTGCGAGATATTCCGGGGGACACAGTTGCCAACAAGCGCACACTTGCGGTGAAATTGGGAGATAAAAGAACCCGTCAACTATTCGCATTGCTTGCTGTTGTATCAATCGTGGCTATCGGAATTTCTGCAGTCACTACAAATATCTACGCACTAGCTGGATTGGTTGGTGTGATTGCGCTTCGACCATCGCTTGAAGCGGTTTCCCGCGGAGCCAAGGGCAAAGACCTCATTATTGTTCTCGGATCAGTCGGTCGATCACAATTGGTTCTTGGAGTTACCTATGCAGTGGGGCTAGCAGTAGCACTGCACTGACGAATGACATCGTCGATGATGTGCGCACAAGCCGCTTGATTCTCGACATGAACTGTATGGCCCGAATCGGGCACAACGTGATGTACGGATTGGGGGAATAGCTGCGCCATCTCGATCGCGATATCTGTGAACTTGAGGTCGAGGGCGCCCGTGATCAATGTGACAGGCGAAGGAAAAGTACTAAGTCTGGTCCACAAGGAGTTTTGTGTTCCCGTTCCTGCGAATCGCAATGAATCTGCAAGGCCCGACGAGGTATTGCGAAGCCGTTCGCTTTTGTTGTTGTTGCTTTCGTCTAGGCCTGCAAACATCGGTAGGGCTAGCCACTCGTCGATAAATGCAGGGACTCCGACCTGTTCAATATGATCGGCCAAAGAGTCATCACTCGTTTTACGAGCCAATCGTTCGGCATCATCTTTTATTCCGGCAGTTCCGCTAATAAGAACCAGATGCCTCACCGCATGGGGATGCTGCACAGCTGTGTGCAGAGCCATACGCGCCCCCATGGAATAGCCAACAAGTATCCCTGGTGTCATATTTTGTGCGATTTCGTTGCCGCAATCTTCCAGCGTGAGTGATGCGAGGTGACTGTCTCCGTGCCCTGGCGCATCAATCAGGGTTGCCTGATGTGGTGTGGTCAGCTCGTGAAGAAGAGGCATCCATGTTTTTCCCGTTTGCGTGAATCCATGAATGTAGGTAACGGGATACCCCTGGGAATGTATTTCGCGATGCATTAGGTACGGGTGAGCGCCCGTTGCAGAACATTGACGAAAACTTCCACATCTTGTGCACCGGGGATAAGAAATCGATCATCGATGACAAAGGAGGGCACTGCAGTGATTTCGCGCGCAGCCGCGCCTTGGAGGTCGGCTTGCACTTCGCTATAACCCTCGTCGCTATCGAGCCACGCACGCAAAGCAATTGCATCGAGACCAATGTCATTTGCACAAAATGCAATCGTGTCGGCATCGCCAACGTCACGCCCTTCTGTGAAATAAGCACTGAGAACGCGTTCCTTGAATTGTGCTTGTACGAGAGGTCCGTGCTGCGTGAGCGCCCAGTGAAGAGACCGATGGGCGAGGATTGTGTTGGCGCGCAGAGCGATATCCATGTTGAAGGTAATGTCGTCGGCTGCTGCTACCGAAGTGACGTGCTGCAAAATCTGATCAGCTCTCTCGCGTCCACCAAATTTCTTGGCATAGCCATCGACCACCGGTTGGGGGTCGCCAACAGGAGCGGTGGGGTCTAATTGAAAAGCCTTGTACACGATCTCGATGGGTTCCGTTACGCCAGCCAATCTGAGTTCGGCCACAGCCTTGTCAAACCGGCGCTTTCCTATGAAGCACCACGGGCAAACGACATCGGACCAGATTTCTACGCGCATAGGTGCAACGATAGGTGAATGGCATCTATTGGAGACACTTCTGCGACTTTCTGT
>WLEX01000200.1 GCA_009704065.1 Actinomycetota bacterium | reverse complement strand
GGAACTAACCATGACTCGTATCTCAACCGGCATGCGCAACCCACGCAACTTATCCGCCGATGCCAAAGGCAGTATTCACGATGATGCAACTGCTCATGATTTGGGATTTCGCGGAGGCACCGTTGCCGGAGATATTCACTTAGAACAATTCGGTGGTATTGCTGTTGAGACTTTTGGAAATCAGTGGTTTGAGAATGGCTTTGTCAGTATGTACTTTCAACAAGTCACTACCGACAACGAGCCAGTTGATGCTTGGATCGACGGCACCGGCAATTTACGCAACGCCGGAATTCTTACTCCCGAGGGTGCAGTTGTTGCAGAAGGAAACGTCGGAGTCGGTTTCGATCAGCCCTCTGCTTTATATTCCCGCGACCGTCGACCTGTAGACCCCTCGTCATTACGCATGATGAAAGATGTTCGTGTCGGACAAAAGACCGATCTCCAGTTGCGGTACCCCAACAGCGCTGGGCAAATGAAGCGACTTCAGACTCAATCAATGACTGCACCACTTGATTGGTATTCAGGAGCATCACCATGGGGTGGGCCTATTTGTACTCCCCTCACAGCATGTCAACTACTTGTTGCAGGAACTACCGATTCAATTGCTGCAGCATGCGGGCCATTTGTTGGCATGTACGGCGCTATCGAAGTGCGCCATGTAAACGGACCTTTGTTCCTTGATGTTGAGTATGTCATTTCGGGTGAAGTTCTCGATGTGAGCGACACACCAAAAACAGAAGTGTTGTGGTTTCGTACTCAGGCTCGTCCGAGCATTGATCCTGAAGGACCCGTTGTTGCGGAAGTAACAATGATGACCAGATTGCTAAAAGGCTCATCACCCTTGTACAAGTAGTTGAGAATTCTTACCTAATTCTTCAGAAAACCCACTTACAAAATTTACTTAGCTCCCACATGATGCATGTCGTAGATATCGCATGTAACGAGGACCTAATGAAGAAGAAAACTGCAACAATTACTGCCTGCCTCTTGGCAATCAGCGCAATATCAATCAGTAACACGGGTGCCGCCAATGCGGCTACCTGTGCAACTCCGGGGAATGGATATGGGCGTCTCTTTCCAAACCTGACTGGTGCTTCATTTGATTCCACAGCAGTACGGAGTCTTGCAACACAAATAATGGCTGCACCAGAAACGAATCCGACTCCCGAAGGTGAAGTGGATGCCGAAGAGAACTACGGAATTCCTGCTGGATACACATATTTTGGTCAGTTCATTGATCATGACCTCACAAAAGATGAGCGACCGAATGACCTCACAACACCAATTGATGTACGCACTCTTGTAAACGGTCGCACCCCTCAACTCGATCTCGATTCTCTGTACCTCGCCGGACCAACTGCTTCACCACAGTTATACAACTCTGACCAGATGCATCTTCTCGAAGGTTCACTGCTGACAGGTACATCAGACGCAGGTGCGCGTGACCTACCTCGTGTAGTAAATGGCATGGCAATAGTGGGCGACGGTCGAAACGATGAAAATCGCATAGTCGCTGGAATTCATTCCATGTTTATTCGTTTCCACAATCAAATTGTTGATCAAGTAATCGCTGCACATCCTCAATGGACCGCTGCACAAAATTTTGCTGAAGCACGTAAGCAAGTAACAGCTGTCTACCAAAACATCATTCTTCAGGATTACTTGCCACGAGTAGTGGGTAGAAAGACTATGGACTCTGTCTTGCAGCCAACACGTCGCGGTACTGCCACACGTTTGAAGTACTACACAAACTGTGCACAGATGCCCGTTGAGTTCAGTGTTGCCGCATATCGCTTTGGGCATTCACAGGTGCGCGGTTTGTATCGAGTGAATGCGTCAACAGACCGCGTTCCTGTTTTTAGTGGAAGCTTCGGAACACCAGGTGTCGATTTAGTCGGTTTCAGCCCTTCCCCATCACATTTTGCAATCGATTGGTCACTCTTTCTTCCTGGCGGCAAGTCATCGGGTGGCGTGGTGCAAGCGTCGTACAAAATTGATGCGTCCATCACTAACTCTTTGAGCTTGTTGCCACTTCCAGTTTCTTCTGAAGGCCCGGCAGATCTCGCTGTGCGAAACCTTCTTCGCTCTTCTCAAGTGGGATTACCTAGTGGTCAAGATGTAGCCCGTGCCATGGGCATCCGACCTCTTCCTGATAATCAGATCTTGATTGGAAAGGCAACAGGAGATGCAACAGAGGCCAAAACCATTACCTCCATCTCTTCAGCATTTGCTGGCAAGGCTCCCCTATGGGCTTACATATTGGCTGAGTCAACTGCGCATGCGTATCGCATTGAGAACGGCGCCATCGTGGGTAGTCAACGTGCGCCATTTACTCTCGGACCGGTTGGTGGCCGCATTGTGGCAGAGACTTTTGTTGGCTTGCTCGCGTCAGACGTCAATTCAATATTGAATACGACTAGTCGCTCAATGGCGCCGCGCCCGAATTCGATCAAGGCGCTCTTTGATGCAGTGGAGAGAGGAGGGGGCGAGACAACACGCCCCATGCCTATTGCCCGTCCGGTATCCAGTTTCCGTGAAAACCGTTTGGGATTCGCACCGGCACGTGCACAACAGCCACCGGCTCGTCGGTAATTGCTTGCGCATCAAATACGGCGAGGTCAGAAGTATTTGTCTCGGCATCTATACGTAGAGCCATTACATAACCGTCATCTTCTGCAGTTGCGCCAGCTCGAGGAATAAACACGGCTTCTCCATATCCGTACCGCACTGTGTCGGTGCGCGCTTCGACGGTCTTTGTTTCAAGGTCGACTTTGATCAAAGTGTCTTGAGCAAAATGATTACCGATACCAGCGGTGTACCCAAAACGATTAGGTAGCCCAATAAGCGACTCGTTGATTCGCGGAAACTCTTGTGGTCGATCATCGATACATTCATGTGACACTGCACCTGTGACCACATTGATTCTCCAACGATCAAGAGTGGGTGGGCCCTCACTTGGTCCGCGGCGCTCCCTATCAAACATTTTCGAATGGCGAGCAGCGTCGAGCACCACAAAGTCACCGTCGTCGAATGAGTTCATGGGATGAAAGAAATAGCACGGGTCGATCGAGACCCATTTGATTTGGTCTGCAGTTCCCTCTCTAGGTAGCAAACCAATTCGTGCTTCGTAATTGTTATCCCAGTAATACGGAAGACTTGCTCCAGACATTGCAGCATCAATATTGAAAACACAAGGAAGATCGAAAACTAAAGCGTATTTCTGTGTGAACGCAATGTCGTGAATCATGGGTCCACCAGTGGTGGGGATATCGATGTGTTTACGCACTTGGCCATTGGTACCAACAACCAGATATTGCACCTGATTTCCCCAACCCCAGAAATATGTCATCACATGAAGTTCGCCCGTTAACGGATCACGTTTGGGATGAGCAGAGTACGCATGTGGCAAAGTGCCATTGAGATTGGAAACACGCACCGTGTCGAGGTTGTACGACATCTCGATTGGTGGCGCTCCAGCTTCAACAATT
>WLEX01000020.1 GCA_009704065.1 Actinomycetota bacterium | reverse complement strand
ATGCATTACCACTGCGTTGGCGTGCGCCTGACTAAATCCGTGGTTTTCTCGAAGGTAGGCAATCTGCTCGGGATACTTTGCGTTGGTCAGTTCTTCTAATGCGCTAAACCAATGCGATATGGGCAAACCATGTTTCTTTTCAATCGCTGGAAAGAATTGAGAACGATCACCACTTGCGGTCGGCATAAGAACTTAGGAGATGAGGGCGCCCGAAAACACTTGCCAAGCAAGCAGCGACTTAGCAATAAAGCTGAGTGTGATGTACACATTCTCTCCGTATGCGTAGTTAGCCCATTTCCCTTTGGCCTTGTATTGCTTCCATTGCACGATGGCAAATGAGTTGAAAAACACGAAGAGCGAGATCACGATGCCATAGACAAAGCCCGGAGTCGTTGATTCAGTAGGGCCGTTTGGAGAAGTGATGTTGATGGCTACTGCAACCCACGGGATGATTCCTGCAATACAGCCAAACCAGAAGGGGAGGAGATCACCGTCGCCTGGGCTGGTGTAACGCTCTTGCAGCCATCCGAACAAAATCATGCTCACGTTGACACCAAAGAGGGCAAGCAAGGCGATGAAGTTCGACACGCCGTTCAACTGCATGATGATCACAATCATGATGGAAGACGAGAGGGAGTATTCGATCCATCGGTATTTATTGATGTGATGCGTAAGCCCATCGATGTAGCGAGGGAAAATCTTTGGAGAAGCCACAAAGAAGTGGAAGAAAGCTGAGAGCGCCATGAATGCAGCAACCATGTAACTGATATTCACGTTGAACAAAGAGATGGAGCCTGTGAATTTGCCTGTGCCAGGAGCATCGGTCATGTACGTGGCAGTCACGGGAAGTGATGCGTTGTTAGATAACAACAAGATCGCTATGAAAGAAACAAAATGAAGCGTGCCCGCGACGAGATTTCGTTTGCGAAGTTTCGATGCATCAAATTGTGTGTTGGTCATGAGATTCCGAGGTGTTCTTTCACTTTTGCAATGGAAGGATTTGTCATTGATGAACCGTCAGTAAAGACCAATGTTGGCACTGTGCGGTTTCCGTTATTGATGGTTTCGATGAGCGCTGCTCCAGCTTCATCGTTTTCAATATCGATTTGAGTAAATGGGATACCTGATTTCTCAAGGTCTGATTTCAGGCGCTTGCAGGGGCCGCACCAGGTGGTGCTGTACATAGTGATTGCAGGTGTCGACATAGTGGTCAGTGTAGAAGTATTTGAAGCCCTTTATGAACGGCCTATAGGTCGTCGATCACAATTTTTGTCATTTTCATCATGGCGGCAAAGGCCTTTTGTGACTTCTCGGGGTCTGGATTGGAGAGGGCAGCTCCCAGGGCATGAGGAATAATCTGCCAACTCACACCAAATCGATCTGTGCACCAACCACATTGACTCTCTTGGCCGCCGCTATCGACTATCGCGTTCCATACAAAGTCGACCTCGTCCTGGGTGTCGCAATGCACCATAAAAGACACAGCCTCACTATGGGGAAACTGTGGACTTGCATTGAGAGCAGAAAATGATTGTCCAAACAGTTCGAAGGCGACAGTGAGCACCGACCCTTCAGGTTTTGGAGAACCCGGCCCATAGTGGGACACCGAAGTAATGCGAGAACCTGGGAAAAGGGATACATAGAACTCTGCAGCTTCCTCTGCTTCGTTGTCGAACCATAAAAATGTTGTGAGACCCGTTATTGCCATACAGAAACCTTACCGATGTGGGTCGGGTGGGAAGAGTGAGAGTCAGTAGAACTAAGGTTTGTGGCGATGAATGTTGTTGATGCAGTACATGCCCGCTTGTCGGTGCGCCAGTTTCTTCCTACTCCGGTATCCGAGGATTTACTGAAGTCAATACTGACCGATGCCTCTCGTTCACCTAGTGGTGGCAACGTGCAGCCATGGCGTATCTACGTGGTCAGTGGCGACTCCATGACCAAGATGCGCGAGTTTCTTGCTACACAGCCACCGGTAGAAGAGCCCGAGTACGACATTTATCCAAAGAGCATCACCGAGCCGTACCGCACGAATCGATTCACCATTGGTGAGCAGATGTATGCCACTCTCGGCATCGCTCGTGAAGACAAGGCGGGTCGTTTGCGTCAGTTTGCAAACAACAACGATTTCTTTGGTGCACCTGCTGCATTGTTTTGCTACTTCGATCGCCAGATGGGCGCACCACAGTGGTCGGACCTTGGCATGTTCTTGCAAACGTTCATGTTGCTCGCAGTAGAGAACGGTCTCGATACGTGTGCGCAGGAATATTGGTCGGTACGTCACAAGGCAGTGAGTTCATTTGTGGGAGCACCCGATAACGAAATGATGTTCTGCGGTATGGCAATTGGATATGCCGATAAGACTGCGCCTATCAACTCTTTGAAGTCTGAGCGCATGCCGCTCGACCAGTGGGCAACGTTTATTTAGGTTCGTGCAACCAGGGCGTAATACACAGCCCAATGAGAAGACCTTCTGGGCCGAGTAGGCGAGCGATTGTTTGACCCCATGGTTCGACGCGCGTGTCGTGAATCAATATGTGGCCTTTTGCAATGAGTTCTGCAACAGCGGCATCAACATCGGCAACTTCGAATTCAAGAGTCGCTTGCGGAATAGGAACATCACTCGGCCATTCGGAGGTTCCGAAACATGATTGTGCTGCATCGGCTAATGGCCAAATACCGAGATGCTTAGTGCCACCAAATCCATCGACTGCCAAATAGTCGCCCGACACCACTTCTAGGGGGAGCCCAAGAGTGTCTTTGTAGAAGGAAGCCCCATCAACAGGATTAGGAACAATGGGTGCAAAGCCGGCAACGAAGAGAATTTTCATATGCGCAGACTCTAGGCGTTACTTGTTGAGTGTGGAAACGATCTCTGCAGCTACATGGTGAATGGGGCGTTGTTCACGACGGGCGGTGTTACGCAATTCTTGAAATGCAGTGGGAAAATCGATTTTCATTCGCTCTGCGAGAATGCCCTTGGCCTGCTCCAACACAACACGACTATCGAGCGCACCTTTTAGTTGAGAGACCAACGTGCGGGTCTGAACAATTTGATGACATTGATAGATGGCCGAAGCAGAAAGATCGGCCACGCTTTGAATTACTGCAATCGTTTCCGCAGAGAGGTAACGCTGCCCCTTGCCTTCGATAAAAATGGCACCTAAGGCTCTTCCATGTACCCGGAGCGGAAATGCAAACTCAGTCACGATGGCTGAATTCACGCTGGTGAGGGAAAATTCGGGTCGCAAACTGCGCATTGCGAGCTGAGACAAAGTGTTCGGCTCGTCAGAAGTACTGCCTGGCATTGTGGCCTGAGTGTTAGATACCAAAGCTGAAAACTCGATCGAGTTGCCAATGGTCGTTGTGAATACAAGACAGGAATCGAGGTCTGACAACTGCAGACAGATGCTGGCAAGAACTCGTAGGCCTTCGTCATCCACCGTTTCACTAAAGACATCCGCAAGATCTGCGAATTGTTCGGCAATTTCCTTATTCTTGATTTGCGTCTTCATACGAACCTTCCCTCTTTTCATCTAGCAAACTGCATTACAACTCCGATATCAAGTGATGGTTGTACTTACTGTGAGATCGCTGCCTTCTTTACGCCAGCATGGTCAGCTCTTCTTATGTACGACATGTACTTATCTGCACGCAATTCAAAGGCTCGCAGTGACATGTGGTAGACGTTCGAGAATGACTGCACAAAGTCACCTGTCAGGTTCGAATCGTCATAAAGGCGATTCACATTCCGAATACCACCAAAGCGAGATAGGAGAAGTTCTACTGCAGCAGCACCACGAAGATACTCACACCCAGAGACATTGGAACTTCTATTTCGGTATTGGGTAAGCGATGCTCGGCATGTCGTTTGTAAATCGGAAAATTTTCGAAGACGAACCACATGAAAATCCAAATAGGTTTTCCTGCCCTTGGAAGCTTTAACTATCGACAAACCGCCAACAACCTCTGCCATACCTTCGGCTAACCACAAGGGCTCATTATGGGCAAATAGGTTCTCGGATGGAAGCCGTCTCACTCTGTGTGTCCATTCATGGGCGAGGCTCGCAATGTTTCGATCTGCAAATAAGTAGGGCGTAATTTCCAGGGCCGGCTCAGGAGTGGTTTCGTGTGATGCCACTCCTAAATCATCAGATGATTTCACATAAAAATACCCAGTGAAATTGATGACAATCACGCGGCGTTTGCAAATAGTGGCCCCCATCAGGAAAGTGTCATTAAGAAAATCCAAATTTGGGAAACAGTTATGCTCAGCAACTGTTTTCTTTAGGAACCTCTGTGTCCTGCCAATAATTATTGATGTCTCAGAAAAATCTGTGAGCTGGGGCCTCGAAAGGAGATACTGAGCTTGCACTAGGGCCTGTTTAGCCAACGCCAATGTTGGCGAATTTTCAGTGCCAGGTTCGATGTACCACTTGATTGGTGCATGAATGTTTACTTCTGGTGCCCACTTATCGGCGATTGTTTGCATTTGTCGAATCGCAACTATCTCCGATTGTGACAAACGTACCGATATTGGTCCCGGTGAATAGCCATAAGGGGGACGAATAGTCACCACTCTCGTTGGGCTGTAATTCTCTGGAAGGCCAGAAGTGGTACTTGCAGATGTGGGAATGTTATTTAACGAAACACATGTCACAGCAATTACAAATGTGTAGAGAAACTTTCTCATAAAAACAATGTAAGTCGGCGTTAAGAAAAAGACATTTTGAAAATTGCAGAATTAATACTTAGGTGGCGAAAGGACATTTGTTTATAGGTGTTTTTCGCGGAATTCGTTACTTTGAAGTTGTCAATCAAGTGACAATCACAAGAGGCGTAAAAACCTCTTCTGTTGAGAGGAATTACCGTGAAAAATATATTTAACTCTTCTACTTGGGTAAATAAGATTGAGGATCTTGAAATAAATAGACCAAAGTATTTTTCTGCGCTAATCGCGTGCGTCTTCCTTTTCGCCTCATTTGTTGTCACGGTTCCGAGAGGAGCTAGCGCCGCAACACGGCCTAGTGTGTCATTGGAACAATGTGCAAATAAGAATTCAACATGTGACTCAAATGTAAATGCGAATCAATGGCAGACGGGAAACCTCAATACAAATAATTCCACTTATGCGGAAGGTGAGTCAGTCCCATACCGCGCTGAATTCATTCACCTCACTGCTGGTCAGTCATACCAAGTGACGATTGAGTGGGATACAACGAAGGCTGGAATACACGCCACTGACTATTTGGCTTCATACGACATGACTGAACTCACAGCGTTTCCTTGCGCTGGAATCTCGTGTGGTCCCAATAGTCACGACCTTCCGATCGGAATAGATCCACATGTGACCAACGAAGGCGTCGGGCAATTGGCTGGTCAGGTCCTGCGAGCATTTGGCGCGACATTCCCAACAAATGGAGCGGCTATACCCAATACTGGAAATTTATGTGCTTCTGCTTCGTGTTCGGTTCCCAATAATCACGGTGCATACAACCTGACAGGAACTTACGCGGGATCAAGTAGCACCAGTATTGACATTGTTTTTACAGCAAATGAGTCGACCGTTGTCCTGTCGTGGGGAGGGCACTTAGCTAAGAAGACGGACTGGGGTGATGGAAATTCTGCATCGGCAATCTCTGGGTCCGAATTTCACATGCGGGTACTTGACTTCAGATGCTCAAATGTCGATAACTGCAGTGCAGGAAGTTTGGATCGATCACTGAAACTGGACGCTTGTGATGCTGCCTGTGCAACAACCACTACGTCTACTGCAGCGCCCACTACGACAACCTCCACGAGCACGTCAACTTCGACTACGACGACTCTCGAGTCCACTACGACAACTTCGACGACGTTGCCGGTTGATGTAACGACCACAACACTCGTCATCTTTTCTGAGACCACTGTTCCGCAGAGCTCAACAACGACCAGTCCAGCAGTAACGACAACCACGGCACCGGCGGTAACAACAACTTCGGTAGCTGGGGGCTCGGTATCTGTCAGTAACACGACACCGGCATCACCGCAGGGCGAGGGGGATAATTTTCAAAACAACATCCCCACCATCACCAATACTCCGAGCGACACCTTCGACGTATTGATCCCGGATGGTCTTCCCATCACTGGTGCTCAGTTATCGATCTTGCTCTTCGCAATATTGATGCTGTTGGTCACAGGTGGACTCTTTATGAAGGTCTCACAAGTTCAAGTCCGACGAAATATGAAAGATGAGGATCAGTAATGGTCGCTACTGCAGTTTTGGAAAATGAGATGACAGCAAGGAACCCAGGAAGTTCAACTCCAGTCGCAGCAAGCTTTGTAGTGCTCAGCACATATCCGCCTACACATTGTGGCCTTGCCACTTTTGCTAACGCACTATGTGGCGGTCTCGAAGATGTTGGAGTCGCCAAAGTTGGCGTTATTCGGGTAGTTGACGAGTTGGTAAATGATTCTGATGCTCGTGTAGTTGCTCAATTGGTATCGGGGTCTCAACGATCTCGCGTTGATGCTGCGAGGGTGATCAATGGATTTGATTACTTGCTTGTGCAACATGAATTTGGAATTTTTGGTGGTCCAGATGGCATCGAAGTTCTCGAACTATTAGACGATGTAATCATTCCGATCATCGTGACTTTGCACACAGTTCCCTTGGTGCCCACCACCGGTCAACGACAAGTATTGGAAGCCATCGCGGAGATAGCCCAGAACTTAGTGACCATGACGGCTGCTGCAAAAGATCGCCTCTTGGCTGGATACAGCCTTGACGCCGACAAAGTGGTGACCGTACCGCATGGCGCCACGGTGCCACATGCACTGGAAACACCACCTGCAGGAAAGACACGACTTCTGACTTGGGGTTTGTTGGGCTTTGGAAAAGGGATCGAGCACGTTATCGATGCATTGGCGCTGTTACCCGATCTCATTGATGACATTGAATTTGTAATTGCTGGTCAGACGCACCCAAAGATTGTGTTGAAGGAAGGCGAGCGCTATCGCGACATGTTGAAGCGCAGGGCAAGCGTGCTCGGTGTTTCTCCCATGATCTCCTTCGATGACACCTACCGGCCGTTACCTTCATTACTTAATCTCATTTCTCAATCCACCTGCGTCGTTCTTCCCTACGACTCACCTGACCAAATCACGTCAGGAGTGTTGGTTGATGCAATAGCCGCAGGTCGTCCAGTCATTGCTACGGGGTTTCCTCACGCAGTGGAGTTGCTCTCGGGCGGGGCAGGCATGGTTGTTCCCCACCAAGATCCTGCGGCCCTGGCCCGAGCAATTCGTCAAGTAGCAACAAACGATGCCTTGGTGTCATCGATGGTGAGCGCAACGGTGCCATTATCGGCTGAACATAAATGGACTGCAGTAGCCACGAGATATGTCGATGTTGCTAACTCTGCATCGTCAACGTGGTCGGTGGCAGTGTGATGGCTATTCAGGAAGAAGTACAACAACTAACGTTCAGTCACATTTCGCGTTTAACCGACGATCGAGGAATATTTGAACATGCCATAGGCAGTCATCCTCGATTTGTACATGGTTATTGCACTGACGATAACGCACGCCTGTTAGTTGTTTCCGCCCGAGAGAAGAACCAACCCGATTCCGAAATCTTCGAACGTATAGCTGCTCGATTTCTTCTTGACGCCATGATGCCAAACGGCAAAGTGCACAACCGGATGAGTTTCGACAGAGTATGGACAGATCAACCCAGTACAGATGATTGCTGGGGACGTGCAATGTGGGGCCTAGGGGTAGCAGTGGCAGATAGCGCCGACACAGAAATACGCAATAGGTGTTATGAAGCGTTTGCGCTTGGCACGCAACAGCGATCTCGCTACTTGCGCTCCCGTTGCTTTGCGGCATTGGGTGCGGTGGAAGTTCTGAAAGTAGACCCCGCAAATGAAGATGCATTAGGTCTGGTGCTCGATGCTGCCCAAGTATTGAATTCTCTTGTTCATGGGTCGCTTCAATGGCCATGGCCCGAAGAGCGGCTCACTTATGCAAATGCCTTGATTCCAGAGACCATGTTGGCGTGTGGAGTAACTCTTAACGATGCAGGGCTCGTGCAGCGTGGTATCTCACTATTGCATTGGCTAGTGGCACGGGAAACCAATGGAGAACACTTATCTGTCACCCCTGTTGGCGGGTGCGGCTACTTGGGGCAAGCCCACGGATTCGATCAACAGCCAATTGAGGTGGCGGCCCTTGCCGATGCGGCGAAACGTGCCCGCACTATTACCAAAGACGAATATTGGGACGACGTGTTACACATGGCCGTGACCTGGTTTTTGGGGAACAACGATTCCGGTGTCTCAATGATTGATTTTGAAACTTGTGGTGGGTATGACGGCCTAGAACACGATGGCGTCAATATGAATCAAGGTGCGGAATCTACTTTGGCGATGTTGGCAACGATGCAGCTTCGCCCATTGTTGTGGTCAGATGCTCCGTGACAGTTACTCAATCGGATATTGCTGTTCGAACCGAATCCCTATTACGTCCTGATTCAGGAAGAGTCATTTCTCGGTTGTTTGTTCCGGGCCAAGAAGATTTTGGCTCCAATCAAGCTCGAACAGATCAGGTGATCGAGAGACTTTTACACCTCGAGGAATCCGAAGTGTGCAGGGAGTTACAAGAGCTAACAGAGAGGTTTGGAAGCCGACATAAACATCTCTATGAGGTGTTTGAAATGAACGCCCAAAAGGTGTCGGGTCGCGTTGATACGGATGAACGGTTGTCATTAGAGAGGTGGCGATTGCTCGGCGCATTATTCACACATGAATACTCCATTGAGGGAGCTTCAGTCACTAACCCATCAGCGGTGATGCACCCTGACCAGTCGGGATTAGCAGAAGGATTCGCGCGATTCGTGATGAGTGTGCGGGGTATTGGTGAGGGTCATCGGTCATCCATCGGATTCCGCGTAGGCACTATCTCGCAGGAGGGTGAGATTGCATTTGATCCGCCTGGTGTGTATCCAGTAACAGGTCATCATTTTGAAACTCTGTTATGCAAAGAAGATTTCATTGGCCTACAAGAAGCTGAAGGTGGGCTCGGTGAGAATGCGCGTCATTTACTAGCGGGAATGGGAGCGAGGTTTACGGTTGCAGAATTTCACGACGCACTGATGAAGTTTTCCAGAGAACGCGATTCATTTTTGTATGCCGATGTTACGGTTCGGCAGTTTCGATTAGTTGCCGAACGGAACTACATCGTTACATTTCCCATCGATACTGAAATATCTGAACGCGTGTTGTGGCCAAACTCCACTGCTGAATGGCGTGGAATGGAAGATGCTCGGTTTGTCCGGTTTGAGGATGAAACCGGCGTTCGGTATTTGGCAACATACACAGCGTTTGATGGTCTCGAAATTTCTCAACAACTTCTTTCTACGTC
This sequence comes from Actinomycetota bacterium, assembly GCA_009704065.1. Lineage (GTDB taxonomy): Bacteria > Actinomycetota > Acidimicrobiia > Acidimicrobiales > Ilumatobacteraceae > UBA2093. Next base: position 1,443 of record WLEX01000020.1, on the reverse strand, counting down.
AGATTTCGTAACTTTTGAATCTCATCCGATTTCTGGTTTCGCAGCGGTGGGAAAAGGATTAGCTATTTTTCCTCGCAAGATTGGGGGTCGGTATGCGGCAATGTCGCGTGCAGATCATGAAACGAATTTTGTGTCGTATTCCGACAGTCTCACTCATTGGACCGATGCAACACCCGTACAGGTGCCTAACAAATCATGGGAATTGATTCAAATGGGAAATTGTGGGTCGCCCATCGAAACGGATTCAGGATGGTTGCTATTTACACATGCCGTGGGGCCGATGCGTACCTATTGCATCAGCGCATTGTTGCTTAACCTTGAAGACCCAACGATTGTGATTGGATCATTAAAAGATGCATTGCTGTGCCCCACAGAAGCCGAACGAGATGGATACACGCCCAATGTGTTGTATTCCTGTGGAAGTTTTCAGATGGGAAAGCATGTGATGATTCCGTATGGCATTGCAGACCAGTCAATTGGTATTGCCTTGGTACATATTGACGATCTCGTGAGCTCTCTGATAGCTCAACATCAAGATTCAGGAAGTGTGATCACTGACGATACGGCCAGCATCAAGCGAAATGGTGCGAGTAATACGTACTGATTCGAGAAGTGATCTGTCGTGAGTGACTAGGAGAACAGTGCCACCAAAAGTGTCGAGAGCCTGCTCAAGTTGTTCGATAGCGGGCATATCTAAGTGGTTCGTTGGTTCATCGAGCACCAGGCAGTTGGCACCATTAGCCATGAGGAGCGCAAGCACGGCGCGTGTGCGTTCACCAGGAGACAACGAGGCTGCGGGTCTATTCACGTGGTCTGCAGCAAGATTGAATTTTGCAAGAAGGGTGCGAGCATCGGGCACCAGTAAGCCGGTGGCTGCCATGAACACCTCTAACAACGTGGCGTTCGTTAGCTCGCCAAGATCGTTACGGCCCGCTAATTGATTACGGGCCTGTTCGAGTTCGCCAATAACAACGCCTGGCCCCATCCATTGTGAGCCATCGGTGAGGGGAGTGCGACCAAGTAGTGCACCAATGAGTGTGCTCTTGCCACTGCCATTGTGGCCAACAATGGCAATGCGATCTCCAAATGACACTTGTAGATCGATTGGCCCTAGTTGAAACGAATCACGCGTGATAGTGGCATTCGATAACCGCGCAACCACGTCGCCACCGCGCTCCGATAGGGGAATCTCTAGTTGCAGTTGCCATGCCTCTCGGGGCTTTTCCACTTTGACAAGACGTTCCATTTGTTTGTCGGTACGGGCTGCTTTTCCTGCCAGTTGCTCTGATGAATTCATTTTGAGGTTGCGTTGAATCTTGTCGCCATCGTTTGGTTTTTTCTTCGCCTTGCTCACACCTTGAGATGCCCATTCGCGCTCACGTTGGGAGCGACCCGCAAGATCAGAACGTTTAGAGTCGTATTCTTCGAAATCTGTCCACGCTT
>WLEX01000002.1 GCA_009704065.1 Actinomycetota bacterium | reverse complement strand
GGATCATTCGATATCACTTTGCATACAGGAGTATTTGAAGCGATTGCCGAACTCATTGATGCACCATTGCCTGTTGAATTGACCTGGTGACACTTTCTCGTACCGACGCATCGCACCAACTCGATGGTGCCGGCCTGCGCGCGAAGCGTGCGCTTGGTCAAAACTTTGTGGTCGACGCCAATACTGTGCGGCGCATCGCACGGCTAGCCGATGTAGAAAACCATCCACATGTTTTAGAAATTGGCGCAGGTCTTGGTTCGCTCACCATGGCGCTATCGGAAATTGCCGGCCATGTCACCGCTGTTGAAGTAGATGACGCACTGTTGCCATTACTGCACGAAAACGTTGGTGATCTTGCCAACGTTGCAGTGGTTCATGCCGACGCCATGCAACTCAATTGGAACCAGTTACTTGGCGACCATCACGATTGGGTATTGGTTGCAAACCTTCCGTACAACGTGGCGACGCCACTCATTGCCGATGTGCTCGACTTCGTACCGCAAGTCTCGCGCATGTTGGTCATGGTGCAAAAAGAAGTGGCCGATCGCTTTGCAGCATCACCATCCACCAGCGCATACGGTGCGCTCAGTGTGAAAGTGGCATTTCATGCAACGGCCCGCGTTGTTGGCCAAGTGCCTGCCTCAGTGTTTTTGCCACGACCCAATGTTGAATCATCGCTTGTCGAAATTACGCGCCGCACTACCCCGCTCGACACCACCATCGATCCAAAAAAGCTGTTTTCATTGGTGCGAATGGGGTTTGCCAAGCGTCGCAAAATGTTGCGAGGATCATTAGCGGGCAGCGTTGAACCACAGCATTTTGAAGCTGCTGATATTGCACCCACTGCGCGCGCCGAAGAGTTATCTATTCACGATTGGCTGAGGTTGGCTCACGTCTTGAAAGACGCCAACACATGACCACCCTTGATGCGTACGCAAAACTCACGTTGACACTTGCTGTTACTGGAGTACGTGCAGATGGTTTTCATCTCATCGATGCACACATGGTGTCGCTCGATATCGCCGACAAAGTCACCATCACCAAAGCAGACACCACATCTATTTCGGTAACTGGTCCGTATGCACAAGGTGTTCCAACCGATCACACAAACATTGCGCACGCCGCATTACAACTCGCGAATCGCACAGCTCATGTCGCCATCGAGAAAAACATTCCACACGGTGGCGGACTCGGAGGCGGCTCCACAGACGCTGCAGCAGTGCTGCGCTGGGCCGGGTTCACCGATGTGGTGTCCAGTGCCACTGTGGGTGCCGATGTGGCATTTTGCCTCTCTGGTGGCTCGGCCCGTGTCACAGGAATTGGTGAAATTCTCGAACCAGTTCCGGCTGTCGGCACAAAGATCACGCTTTTTATTCCACCGATTCAGGTGTCTACCCCCGCGGTATACAAGGCCTGGGACCAGCTTGGTGGCCCCACGGGAGACAACGGAAACGACCTCGAGCCAGCTGCATTGCACGCATATCCCGAGCTCAAGACATGGCGAGACACCATCGAGTCGGCAATAGGAATCAGACCAAGGTTGGCCGGATCGGGAGCAACGTGGTTTGCCCTGGGCCATACACAGCAAGACTCTGCGCAATTGGCAGGGGTGCAAGTGGTCTACACCGCAACACGCCCCTAAAGAGGCGTGGCAGTACCAAAACTACGAAAAATTGTTTATTTGCGACGCTGGTGGCGTGTGCGACGAAGCATCTTTTTGTGCTTCTTCTTGCGCATGCGCTTGCGGCGCTTCTTGATCAGCGAACTCATAAGGCATACGAACTTATCGGCACATTGGTGAAAACGTAAAATCCGATACGGTATTTATCGCAGTCCGGGGTCGTTCAAAGGCAGGACAACGGGTTTTGATCCCGTGAATAGGGGTTCGAGTCCTCTCCCCGGAACCATCGATCTCAGAATCGGAGACCAATTTCCATGAGCGTGTCCGCAATCATCCTCGCCGCTGGCGAAGGCTCACGAATGAAATCAGATCTTCCAAAGCCGTTACACGAAGTGTGCGGACAATCCATGGTGATGCACGTCGTTCACGCATTGCACACGGTTGATGTTGCATCTGTTGTTGTGGTTGTCGGATATCGCGCCGAACTTGTTACAGCTCATGTGCAAGCACACGCACCTGCTTGGGCACACATTGCGTTTGCCACACAACATCAACAAAACGGCACTGGCGATGCAGTGTCGGCCGGACTCACGGCAATCGATGCAACATCAGTTCCCGCAACTCTCTTAGTGCTCCCTGGCGATACGCCATTGCTCACCGCACAGACCATTGCATCGTTAGTTGCCGAGCACGAAGCATCGGGCAACGCTGCAACTGTTCTTGTTTCTACCCTTCGCGACGCAACGGGGTACGGGCGCATTGTTCGCAATGCAGATCTTTCAGTGGCGCGCATTGTCGAACATCGTGATGCCACAGAAAATGAGCGCGCTATCGCCGAAATCAATACAGGCATTTATGCCTTCCGTGGCGACTTACTCGCGCCAGCACTCTCTCGTCTCAGCACCAACAACAGCCAGGCCGAGTACTACCTCACCGACGTGGTGGCCATTCTGGCGAGCGACGGACACCGTGTTGGCGCCGTGTCTGCCCCCGAGGAAGAAACCGCTGGGGTGAACGACCGCGACCAACTGGCCGCAGCTGAACAAGTACTTCTCGCTCGTTCCTAGCCCGTTTCGTCGTTGATGGGCACGGCGGCGCCGCGTTCTACACTGGACTCATATGAACGCCCGTGCGATGGAAAAAGTCACTACAAAGCGCCTGTCGCTTTTCACCGGACGGACGCACCCATCGCTCGCCCAAGAAGTTGCTGATCATCTCGACATCACTCTTGGCGATGCAAACATTGTTCAGTTCGCAAACGGCGAGATTCGCCCTCGTTTCACCGACAGCATCCGCGGCGGTGACGTGTTTGTCATGCAGTCGCACTTTGGCACCGACGCCGGTTCCATCAACGACTCCATCATGGAACAACTCATCATGATCGATGCCGCACAACGCGCATCGGCAAAGCGCATCACTGCTGTATGCCCGTTCTACGGTTACGCACGTCAAGATCGCAAAGCAGAAGGCCGCGAACCCATCACTGCGCGTTTGGTCGCCGACATGTTCAAAGCAGCTGGCGCAACACGCATGGTGTCGCTCGATCTTCACAGCAGTCAGATTCAAGGCTTCTTTTCAGGCCCCGTTGATCACCTCACGGCATTGCCAGTTCTCGAACGATATGTGCGTGAACACGCAGCACAAGATCTGGTCATCGTGTCGCCCGATGCTGGCCGCGTAAAAGTTGCCGAACGTTTCGCTCAGCACTTGTCCGACAAAAATGCCGATGTTGCGTTCATTAACAAGCGTCGTCCGAAGGGCACCACCAACGTTGCCATCGCCAAAGAAGTCATCGGCGACATCGACGGTCGTCTCTGCATCCTCACCGACGACATGATCGATACCGGCGGCACCATCGTGTCGGCAGCGGAGCTTCTTCTCGATCGTGGCGCCAAAGAAGTGTGGGCCATGGCAACCCATGGTGTGTTGTCCGACCCCGCCGTTGAGCGCTTGTCGAACTCACCCATCTCGCGTGTGGTTCTCTGCAACACCTTGCCCCTGCCCCCCGAGAAGCGTTTCGACAAGGTCGAGGTTTTGTCGGTTGCCAAGATCATCGCCGATGCCCTCGCTGCCGTCTTCGACGAGACCAGCGTTTCCGAGCTGTTCAACGGCGAGAACCAGTCCTAAACCCTGCCCTGGCCCATTCTCGGGCGCCAGGTGTCAGATAGCCCTATCTGGTCATAGACTCACTAGCCGTGTCGAATACAGCAACTCTCTCCGCCGAAACTGGCCGCATTACCGGAAGCTCATCTTCTCGTCGTTTGCGCACCGAAGACCGCATCCCAGGCATCCTTTATGGCCAGGGCATGCAGCCTCTCGTTCTCTCAGTAACCCGTCGCGATCTTCGCGTTGCCTTGTCTGGCCCTGCTGGTTACAACACCATCCTCAACCTCACCGTTGGTGGCCAGTCATTCAACGCAGTTGTCAAAGAGATGCAGCGTCACCCAGTACGTCGCACCGTTGCACACATCGACTTCATGCAAATCAACTTGTCCGAAGAAATCACCATGCACGTGCCATTGCGCCTCACTGGTGTTGCAAAGGCAGTTGTGTCTGCCGGTGGCCTTGTCGACCCAGCTGTCGACTCCATCGAAGTTCGTACCACTCCTTCGAACATTCCGAACGAAATTCTTATCGACATCACCGACATGACTTCTGAGTCTGTTGTTCACTTGGCCGATGTCAAGATGCCAGCCGGTGTTACCGCAGTAGGCGACCCCGACATGCTCATCGCAACTGTTCTCACATCACGTGGTGCTGCTACTACTGCTGCGGCCGATGCACCAGCAGCTGCTGGCGATGCACCTGCTGCCGAATCAGCTAGCTGAGTAGCGACCCTCGGGTCGTTTCATCTGTAACACCATGCTTCGTCGATCGGATTCTCGACCTGGCGACATGGAACGCACACTCATCGTTGGCTTGGGTAACCCTGGCAAGAAATATGCGCGTACTCGTCACAACGTTGGTACCGATGCAATCGAAGTTCTTGCCAAGCGTTTAGGCGTGTCCCTCAAAGCAGGTCGTGATCGCGCACTCATTGCCGAGACTCGCATGGGAAGCACCGCAGTTGTGCTTGCCGTACCCACTACGTACATGAACGATTCTGGTGAAGCTGTCGGTCCACTTGTTCGTCGATACAAAATTACAAATCCCGAAAACATCATCATCGTGCATGACGAGCTCGATCTTGCGCCGGGATTACTGAAGATAAAAATGGGTGGCGGTCTAGCGGGCCATAACGGACTCAAATCAATATCTGCTCATTTGCGAAACGATAATTACGCACGTGTGCGCATTGGAGTTGGCAAGCCACCATCAAAAGATGTGGGCGCCGATCATGTGCTGTCTGCTATTCCTGCTGCCGAACGCAAACTTCTCGACGTTGTTGTTGAGACTGCCGTTGATGCAGTGGAAAGCATCGTTGCAAATGGCATTGCTGCAGCCATGCAGGATTACAACGGACGGTGAGTTCCCACACATCTCCCCTCTCTGGACTGGCTACTCGCGTTGCACTGGAACCAGGCATAGAAGCAATCGCTGGAAAACGCGATGGCGTTATTGCTGTTCCCGAAGTAGCGCGCACCAGCGTGTTGGCTGCTCTCATTGCTCAAACTCGACGTCGCCCAGTTGTTATCGCTACGCCCACCGGCACATTGGCGCAATCAATCACAGATGATTTAATTTCATTCCTCGGCGCAGACAATGTTGAATTCTTTCCCTCGTGGGAAACATTGCCCTTCGAGCGAGTGAGCCCAGCGGTACACACCATGGGTTCACGCATGCGCACCATGTGGCGATTGCGCCAAGGTGCCGATGCGCCGTCGGTAGTAGTGGCAAGTACCAGAGCGTTATTGCAAAAGCTTGCGCCTGGCTCCACCACGCTCGAACCCATTCGTGTGTCTGTAGGAACCACTATCGATATCGATGCATTGTGCGAACAATTAGTGCACTGCGGTTATCGCCGCGAGACAGTGGTGGAACATCGAGGCGAGTTTGCGCGTCGTGGTGCCATTGTCGATATTTTCCCCAGCACCGACGACGAACCATTGCGTATTGATTTGTGGGGCGACGAAGTAGATCGCCTCACTCACTTCACCGTGGCAGATCAACGCAGTACAGATGACCTTGCAACATCGCTCATTTTCCCTGCGCGTGAACTCATGTATGTCCCTGGTATTCGTGAGCGAGCCGAATCTCTTCTTGCATCAGAGCCATGGGGTCGTGAGCAATGGGAACGACTGAGTGAAGGCCAAATATTCGACGGCATGGAAAGTTGGATGCCGTGGCTTACCGAGCACGACGAACTTCTCACCGATCATTTAGGTGACGATGCACTCATCATCATGGTTGAGCCACGTCGCATGGGTGAACGAGCACGCGATCTTCTTGCTGAAGAAGATGATCTTGCACGAGCACTTGCCACTTCATGGGCACGCGACGAAAATGTCACCTTCCCGCGCTTGCACGTTGAAGCCGACCGATTGTTTAACGATGGCAATCGCACCGCAACTATTTCTGTAGTACCTACGGCCGAAGTTGTTGATGGGCCATCTGTTCCTGCATCGGGTTGGGGTCCCATTGTTCACGAGCCCACATCGTTTGTGCGTCGAGTCAATGAGATGCTTGCCGATAAATGGTCTGTTGTAGTGGCTGCAGAAACAGAAGAATCAGTTCCGCGTCTTGTTGACCTCATGCGCTCACATGGTCTCGATTTCAAAACCAGTAATGACCCTGAATCTCTTGCTTCACCGGGTGGCTGGGTTGCTTATGCACCACAAGCTCATGGCGTGTCGCTTCCGAATACTCGTGTTGCAATCATTAGCGAAGCAGACCTAAGTGGCCGGCGCCGCACACGCAAGGGTCGCACCACGCGGGGCCGATCATCGGGCACTGTGTTCGAAGATCTGCAACCCGGCGGCTACGTAGTGCACGCACACCACGGTGTGGGTAAATACGAGGGCATGGTGAAGCGCACCATTGCTGGCGTTGAACGCGATTACTTGCTCATTGCGTACAAGGGTGGCGACAAGTTGTATGTGCCTACCGAACAAATTGGCATCATTCGCCAATACGTCGGTGGAGAAGCACCATCGCTCCATCGCATGGGCGGTTCCGATTTTGCGCGAGCAAAATCACGCGTTCGTTCTGCTGTGCGAGAAGTTGCTCAAGAACTTGTACTTCTGTACCAGCGCCGCGTGTCAGCTGTTGGCCATGCCTTTTCACCAGACACTCCATGGCAAACCGAAATGGAACAGGCATTTCCGTTTGTGGAAACACCCGACCAATTAGAAGCAATCATCTCTATCAAAGAAGACATGGAACGTGAAGTTCCGATGGATCGACTGTTGTGCGGCGATGTGGGATTCGGTAAAACCGAAGTTGCAGTACGTGCAACATTCAAAGCAATTCAAGACGGAATGCAAGTAGCAGTTCTTGTTCCCACCACTCTTCTCGCAACACAACACGGCAACACATTTGCCGATCGTTTTGCTGGGTATCCCATTCGTGTTGAAGTGTTGTCTCGCTTCCTCACCAATGCAGAAGCAAAGAAAGTCATTGCTGGTCTTGCTAGCGGTGCCATCGATTGCGTTATTGGTACACATCGCCTTTTGCAAGACAGTGTCGAATTCAAGAACCTCGGATTATTGGTAGTCGACGAAGAGCAGCGTTTTGGCGTACAACACAAAGAAGCAATGAAGCGTCTGAAAACAAATGTCGACGTGTTGTCAATGTCTGCAACTCCAATCCCGCGAACACTCGAGATGAGTCTTGTAGGTATTCGTGATTTGTCATTGCTGCAAACACCACCAGCCGAACGCCAACCCATTCTCACTTATGTCGGCGAGCAAAGTGAACAAGTTGCCATTGAAGCCATTCGTCGCGAGTTGTTACGTGAAGGTCAAGTGTTCTGGGTGCATAACCGAGTGCAATCAATCGAGGAACGTGCGGCCGAAATTCGCGAATGGGTTCCTGAAGCGCGTGTTGCTGTAGCTCACGGACAAATGGACGAAACACAACTTGAACAAATTGTTCTCGACTTCTGGGAAGGCAACTACGACGTTCTCGTGTGCACCACCATTATCGAGAGCGGTATCGACATGCCCACGGTGAATACCTTGGTGGTCGAACGTGCCGATCTTCTTGGCCTCGGTCAAATGCATCAACTTCGCGGACGCGTAGGTCGAAGCGGTCATCGTGCTTATGCCTATCTGTTCCACCCTCGCGACAAAGTGTTGTCACACGATGCATACGAACGATTGCGCACCATCGGCGAAGCAACAGATCTAGGCAGTGGTTTCAAGATTGCAATGCGTGACCTTGAGATTCGCGGAGCTGGCAACTTGCTTGGTGAATCGCAAAGCGGTCACATTGCAGCTGTTGGATACGACCTCTATTGCCAACTCGTCACAGAAGCCGTTTCTGAGATGAAGGGCGAACGCGTCGAGGAACTTCCCGAAATCAAAGTGGACATCAATGTTGATGCACATCTTCCCGATACATATGTGCCGAGCGAAGATTTACGTCTCGAGGCGTACCGTCGCCTCGCCACCATTCGCACAGCGGCAGAACTTGCCGATATTGAAGCGGAATGGCGCGACAGGTTCGGCCCGATCCCTCAGCAAGCGCAAGCACTTCTTACCGTGGCGTCTTTGCGCGTTGAATGCTTGCGACTGGGCATCACTGAAATTGTCACCAATGGCAACGACGTGCGTATCTCGCCCATCCAGCTAAAGGCCTCACAAACCATGACTTTGCGCCGATTGGCCTCACGCGCGGTTTATAAAGAACCACCGGGCGTTATTACGTTGCCAGTGGCGAGGGGCGCAAATCCCGCAGAAGCAGTGATTACCTTGCTTCATGGGCTCTTTGACCCCGACGACCACTAAGGTTCTTGGGTGATGAAAAGCCCCCGTACCCTCCGTCGTCTTATTCCCGTTGCCCTTGCAAGTGTCATGGTTCTGGCCAGCTGCAGCAATGTGTCATCAGCGAACGATGCTTTTTCTGTCAACGGCACTGGCTACAAGCAAACAGATTTCGACACTCTCACCGGCGTGCTCACCACTGCTGGTCAGTTCAAGGCGGTCAACGGCAAGATTAAAAAAGAAGACGCCGTTGTTGTCTTGCGCACTCTCATTCGGTATTCGGCTTTCGAACAATTCATCGCCGACCGCAAGGTCACCATTTCTGAAGCCGACCGCGCCGAAGTTCTGAAGAACGCAAATGCCGACGCAAGTTTCCCTACCTATCCAAAACCATTGCAAGATGTTTTGGTCGATCTCAACCTTGCCGATGTCACTTTGAAAAAGTTGGCAAAGCCCACCGAGGCAGAACTCAAGAAGTTGTACGACAAGTCCCCCGCCTCCACCGGCACCTTGTGCCTTAGCCACATCTTGGTAAAAACTGAAGCAGAGGCAAAGACAGTTCTTGCAGATCTCGACAAAGGCGTGAAGTTCGCCGATGAAGCTGCCAAGAAGTCCATCGAACCAGGCGCCGACAAATCAGGTGGCTCGCTCGCTAATGGCGATCAGGCATGCTCGGCTCTTGCCAACTTGCAAACATCGTTCGATAAAGATTTCCTCGCGGGAGCAGTTGCTGCAAAGCCCGGAGTACCCACCGGCCCTGTGAAGAGCTCATTTGGCTACCACGTTATTTTGAGCCACAAGTTTGACGATGTAAAAACATCTGTTGCTGCAGTTGTTGCTGAAAACCCTGGCACCACTCTTCTTGCTGGCTACCTTTCCACTGCCGACATCACTGTTAAGTCGGTGTACGGCGTATGGAATGGCGCCACCGCAGCTATCAGCTAATGCCACGCATCGTTGTTGTTGGCCTCGGCCCCGGTAACCCCGGTCATGTCACCGCCGACACACTCGATCTCATTGCACGCATCCCCCATCGTTATCTCCGTACGACACAGCACCCATCTGCTCATGTTGTGCCCGATGCATCCTCGTTCGATCATTTGTACGACACGTTGCCATCGTTCGATGAGGTGTACCGCACCATTGTCGACAATCTGGTGGAGGCAGCACATCAGCACAACGAGGTGCTGTACGTAGTTCCTGGGTCGCCCATCATTCTTGAACGAACCGTTGCACTCCTGCGCGAACGTACCGACATAGACGTTGTCATTCATCCTGCCGTGTCGTTTTTAGAAGACGTGTGGCGTGCGCTAAACATTGATCCAGTTGAGCACAGTGTTCGCCTTATTGATGGCCATGTTTTTGCAACGGCCACCGATGGCGTGTCCGGCGCAGTTCTTGTGGCACACACTCACGCAAACTGGGTGCTGTCCGAAATCAAACTTTCGATCGATGACATCGATGCAAATACAGAAGTTGTTTTGCTACATCACCTCGGTCTTCCCGACGAACAAGTAGTACGCACCACATGGTTTGAAATGGATCGCACGCTCGAGGCCGATCATCTCACCTCTTTATATATTCCTCACCTTGTTGCACCCACAGCATTCGAATTAAACCGCTTTCATCAGCTTGCCCTCACGTTGCGCAATGAGTGCCCGTGGGATATGGAACAAACACACACTTCTCTCGTGCGTTATCTCATTGAGGAAACATACGAAGTGGTCGACGCCATCGCGCAACTCGATGAATCAAACCCCGCCACCGATGCAGACCTCATAGAAGAGCTCGGCGACTTGTTGTATCAAGTGGAGTTCCATGCTGCAATCGCGCAAGAGCAAGGCCGATTCACCATCGCCGATGTTGCACGCACTGTGCACGACAAATTGGTGTCGCGTCACCCTCATGTGTTTGGTGATGTCACTGTTGGCTCATCTTCCGATGTTGAATCAAATTGGGAAGCCATCAAAAAAGCAGAGAAGCCTCATCGCACTGGCCCCTTCGACGGCGTTGTCTCTGCCGCGCCTGCCCTGTCGTATGCATCGAAGGCCCAACAACGCGCATCGCGCATCGGCTTCGACTGGCCAAACCTCGACGGCCCAATGGCCAAAGTCACTGAAGAACTCGCAGAAGTACGCGAGGCATCCATTGGCACAGACCCGAACGCCACCATGAGCGAAGTTGGCGATCTGCTGTTTGCAGTGGTCAATGTCGCTCGCCATCTCGATATCGACCCCGAAAGCGCCTTGCGGGGAGCCATTACTAAGTTCCGCGGCCGGGTCGAAGCCGTGGCGCAACTGGCAGCCGATAGGGGCCTCGAGATGTCCGCCATGTCTCTTTCTGAGCTAGATGAGCTCTGGGAATTAGTGAAGCAACACCTGACTCATTAGCGTTACAGGCATGAGTGAAATTGTCGAAGTCGTTGGCCGTGAAGTTCTCGATTCTCGAGGCAACCCCACAGTCGAAGTTGAAGTAGTTCTCGACAGCGGCGCAACGGGTCGTTCCATCGTTCCTTCCGGTGCATCAACGGGCGAACACGAAGCGGTTGAACTACGCGATGGTGGAGCTCGTTACCTCGGCAAAGGTGTTCTGCGCGCAGTCGACAATGTGAACTCACATATTGCTCCTGCGTTAATCGGTATGGATGCCACCAACCAACGCGCTCTCGACACTGCACTCATCGATCTCGATGGCACGGAAAACAAATCTCGTCTCGGCGCAAATGCAATGTTGGGTGCAAGCCTTGCCGTGGCCCATGCTGCTGCTTCCGAACTTGAATTGCCGCTCTACCGTGCAGTGGGTGGACCACATGCACACGTATTACCTGTTCCCATGATGAACGTCATCAACGGTGGCGCACATGCAGACAACAATGTCGATCTTCAAGAGTTCATGATTATGCCCATTGGTGCACCTAGTTTTCGCGAAGCGTTGCGTTGGGGAACAGAGACCTATCACACACTCAAAAAAGTTCTGGCCGATCGTGGCCTCTCTACTGCAGTTGGCGATGAGGGCGGCTTTGCACCAAACCTTTCCAGCAATGAAGCGGCTGTTGGCATCTTGGTCGAAGCAATTGAGAAAGCCGGATATGCACCCGGCACCGATATTGCAATCGCACTCGACCCCGCTATGAGTGAGCTCTACCGCGATGGTGCGTACCACCTTGCTGGTGAAGGAAAGGTTTTGTCAGCTGGCGAAATGACCGAGTGGTGGGCATCGCTTGTTGATCGCTACCCCATCGTGAGCATCGAAGACGGCATGGCCGAAAACGACTGGGATGGATGGGCTCAACTCACTCAAGCCGTCGGCTCTCGCATTCAACTTGTAGGCGACGATCTTTTCGTTACCAATGCACGTCGCTTGCAAATGGGTATCGATAAGTCTGTGGCGAACAGTGTTCTTATCAAGGTGAACCAAATTGGAACGCTGAGCGAAACACTCGACACAGTGGAACTTGCAACACGTCATTCCTACACAAGCGTCATGAGCCATCGCAGCGGCGAAACCGAAGATGCCACCATCGCCGATCTTGCAGTTGCCACCAACTGTGGCCAAATCAAAACTGGTGCACCTGCACGCAGCGATCGTGTCGCCAAGTACAACCAACTTCTTCGTATCGAAGAGATGCTCGGCAATTCAGCCCGCTTTCGCGGTAAGTCGGCACTCGCACCACTGCGCTAAACACAGTTCACACGAACATTTGTTCGCGTGCCACGATGAAGGTGCCCTCACACGGCACAATAGAGACCGTGCCAAAGCCATCAATCTCCCATCTCGCCACCCAGGTGGTGTCGCGATGGACCATTCGATTGGTGATCGCAGGTGTCATGGTCGCTGGTGCAGCTTCTCTCTTTGTCTTTCCTCTTCGTGACTATGTCACCCAGCGTTCGGCTTTGGCCCAAAAGAACTCCGAATTCAATCTGTTGGCTGACACGAACGAGCAGCTACAAAACGAAGTGAATGACCTGTCTACTCCCGAGGGCATCCGCAATGCCGCCCGCGCCCAATTGGGGTACGTGCGCCCCGGCGAACAGCGTTTCAACTTGGTACCCATGCCTGCATTACCGACCGACCTTCCTCAGACCTGGCCATACACCCTTGTCACCGACATTGTTCGGGTGCGCACCGTGCAAAACACCGCTGCCAACAACTCATCACTATCTCCCCTCGCCCCGTAATCTCGCCCCCGTTTCGTTCCATGCGAGGCAGGGCAATTTCTATAGGTAGTGTCTGCAAGTACTGTCGCACTGACTAGGGGGACCCACATGGGCGGAAGCATTCTCGGAAACCGCGTTCTTCGTAAAGAAGATCCAAAATTTCTCACGACAGGTGGCGTCTACGTCGACGACATGCTCGACGAACCACTCTTACGCGGTGCAGTGCATGTCACTTATGTGCGAAGCAGCGTGGCCCATGGTCTCATCAATTCGATTGATGTCTCCGATGCTCTTTCCATGCCAGGTGTGATCGCCGCATTCACCGGTGAAGACCTTGGTCTCGAACAGATTCCATCTCCCTACAACCCCATGGCAACGCGCACACTTCTTGCTACTGGCAAAGTGCGTTATGTCGGCGAGCCTGTTGCTGTCATTGTGAGCGAGACTCGCGAACAAGGTGAAGATGCTGCAGAAGCTGTCATTGTCGATTACGACGTTCTCGATGCACTCGTTGATCTTGAAGAAGCAATGGCAAGCACCAACCTTATTTATGACGCGTGCGGAAGCAACGTGGTGTTCGACTCCATGGTTCTTGGTCTTCCCGACAACACAGGCGACGCATACTTTGCTGATTGCGAAGTTGTGGTTAAAGGTCGTTACATCAACCAGCGCGTTGCACCATGCCCACTCGAAGTGCGCGGCGCAGCTGCTGCATGGGGCACCGATGGTCGTTTGGTCGAATGGTTGTCTACACAACACGCACAAGGTGCCGTTGCCCCAATTGCCGCAGCTAACGGAATCGATCCAAGCCAAGTACACGTAAAGACACCCGATGTCGGTGGTGGCTTTGGTGCAAAGATTGGTGCGTACCCCGAAGAACTTCTTCTTGGAGTTATTGCAAAGCGTGTTGGCAAGCCAGTGCGCTGGCGTGAAACTCGTAGCGAATCAATGGTCGGTCTCGGCCATGGTCGTGCACAATTGCAATACGTCACTATTGGTGGAACACGCCAAGGCAAAGTAACGCATTACCAATTGTGGGCAATTCAAGACTCCGGCGCATGGGTCGATATGGGAACCATCTTGGCTCCGTTCATGACACGCCCTATGTCGTCTGGCGTGTATGCGATTCCTAACATCGAATGCCGCACTACTTCTGTTGTCACAAACACCACTCCTACTGTTGCCTATCGCGGTGCAGGTCGCCCCGAAGCAACAGCTGCTATCGAGCGCGCGATGGACATGTTTGCTGCTGAACTCGGCATGGATGCCGCTGAAGTGCGCCGCATGAACCTCATTCCAAAGTTCCTCGAACCACACACCACAGTTGTTGGCCAAACATACGACGTGGGCGATTACGAAACATCGCTCGACAAAGCGTTGGAAGCTGCCGATTACAAAGGCTGGCGTGCGAAGCAGCAAGCTGCACGTGCAAGTGGAGCCGCAGTGCAAATTGGTATCGGCATCAGTGTGTATGTCGAAATCACTGGCGGCGTCGGCAACGGCGAATCTGCCAAAGTTGAAATTCAAGACAACGGCCATGCACTGGTGTACACCGGTACATCACCTCACGGACAAGGTCACGCCACATCGTGGGCCATGCTCACGAGCGAGCAAACCGGAATCCCCGTTGAAGACATCGAATTGGTGTGGGGCGATACCGACCTTGTCCCCATTGGTACTGGCACTATGGGTTCGCGTTCATTGCAACAAGGCGGTAACGCCGTGTTTGCAGTGTCAGGCGAACTAGTCAACAAGGCCAAGGCAGTTGCTGCACGTTTGCTCGAAGCAAGCGAAGCCGACATTGTGCTCGACAAAGACACCGCTGCTTTCCATGTTGCTGGTACACCTGCTGTTTCAAAAACATGGGCCGATCTTGCACTTGCTGAAAAGCAAGCAGGCGGACTTGCACATTCCGATGTCATCGGAGTTGCAGGCGCAACATTCCCCTTTGGTGCACACGTTGCCATTGTGGAAGTCGACACCGAAACAGGCAAAGTGCGCCACATCGCACACACAGCTTGTGACGATGCCGGCAAGGTACTCAACCCCATGTTGCTCGAAGGTCAAATTCACGGAGGCGTTGCACAAGGTGCAGCACAAGCCCTCATGGAAGAAGTGCGCTACGACTTGGATGGAAACCCCATCACGTCGAACCTTGCCGACTATGCATTTATCTCCGCAGCAGAATTGCCAAGCGTTACGGTGGTGCACATGGAAACACCAACACCTGTCAACCTCATTGGTGCAAAAGGTATTGGTGAATCCGGAACCATTGGCGCAACACCTGCATTGCAATCAGCTGTGATCGATGCGGTTGCTCACTTCGGAGTGCGCCATATCGACATGCCAACAACTGCCGAAAAAGTCTGGGCTGCAATTCAGTCCACCCGATAACTCACACTCTCTACAGAACTACACACAAAGGAACCCACTATGAAGGTCAGCATTACCGTCAACGGAACCACACGCGAAGACGACGTGGAACCACGCACACTTCTCGTGCAATACGTCCGCGAAACTCTCGGTCTCACCGGAACCAACATTGGTTGCGACACGTCAAGCTGTGGCGCTTGCTCGCTTCACCTCAATGGTGAATCAGTAAAGAGTTGCACCGTCCTTGCAGTGCAGGCCGATGGCGGCTCTGTCACAACAATCGAAGGTCTCGCACAAAACGGCGAAATGCACCCTATGCAAAAAGCCTTCATGGAAAACCACGGCTTGCAGTGCGGATATTGCACACCAGGCATGGTCATGGCGTCGATCGGACTTCTGAACGAGAATCCAAACCCCACCGAAGACGAAGTGCGCCTTGGTCTCGAAGGAAACCTGTGCCGTTGCACCGGATATCACAACATCGTCAAGTCGGTGCTCGCATGCGCCAACGCCACAAAGTAAGTCGGAGCCCTACATGATTCCTGCACCATTCGATTACAAGCGCGCCACATCAGCCGCCGAAGCAATCTCGCTCGTTGGCCAATACGGCGACGATGCAAAGTTTTTAGCGGGCGGCCACAGCTTGTTGCCACTCATGAAGCTTCGTCTTGCACAGCCAGCAGTCTTGGTCGACATTGCACGTTTGCAAGACCTTTCTTACATTCGCGATGCCGGTGACCACATTGCCATTGGCGCACTTACACGCCACATGGATGTTGAGAAGTCCCCCATTCTTGCCGAGCATGCACCGCTTCTCGCTTTTGCAGCCAGCCACGTAGGCGATCCACAAGTTCGTCACCGCGGCACCATTGGTGGTTCCATTGCACACGCAGACTCTGCATCAGACTTGCCTGCTACCACTCTTGCTCTTGGCGCAACATACGTTGCACAAGGCCCGAACGGCACACGCGAAATCGCTGCAACAGATTTCTACACAGGATTTCTTGAATCAGCGTTAGCTCCCGATGAAATGCTCACCGAGATTCGCGTTCCCAAAATGAACGGTGCAACCTGGGGCTTTCAGAAGTTCAATCGTCGTGCACAAGACTGGGCAATTGTTGGCGTTGCAGCATGGAAGCGCGGCACCGAATCAGGTGTTGCACTGGTGAACATGGGATCTGTTCCTATTCTCGCAACCAGCGTTGCTACTGCCATTGCTGGTGGAGCAAGCATCGCCGATGCATCGAAATTGGCAGCTGCTGAAGCTGAACCACAATCAGACCTCAATGCAAGTGCCGAATACCGCGTGCACTTGTCGCAAGTTCTAGTGCGTCGCGCTCTCGAGTCTTCTAGCCACTAAATCCCGCCATGTCGAATTCCGAGTTCACGCTCGGCAATTTCAGACCATATGTCTTCACTGCATTTCTTGCAGTGTTTGTGTGGAGCATCTTTGCCCACGGCATACCTGTAGATCGCATTGCAGTTTTACTGTGGATGTTGTCTGCATTCCTAGTGTCATCTATTGGACGCACCAAGTCAGAGCTATTCCAGACTGTTCGTGACTGGCTCATTCTCGTAGCGATGTACATGCTGTACGACTACAGCCGAGGCACCGCCGACCAATGGGGAATTCCCGTTAACTACACATGGTTGCGAGATATCGATCGTTTTCTCTTTTGGGGTCATGATCCTGGCATCTGGTTGCAACATCATCTCTATGTACCACTCGATGTGCGCTGGTACGACGTGGTTGGTGCCGTGTTGTACATGACTCATTTTGTGTTTCCTGTGTTGCCGTTAGTGATGTTGCGATTACGGAAGCGAAACGAGTGGACTCAGTACGTCCGCCGATTCTCGCTCACACTTGGAATAGCGGTTCTTACATTTATCGCGTTTCCCGCGGCTCCTCCTTGGATGTCATCGAAAGCTCAGTACATGCCCCGCATTGAACGCATCACTGGCCGCGGATGGTGGGAGTTACATCTCAAAACAGTTTCCCAAACCCTCGATCGTGGAGCAGCAGTATTAAACGCCGTTGCCGCCATGCCATCACTTCATGCAGGCATGTCTCTTCTTGTTGCCTTATGGTTCACTCGTCACGCAGCACGTTGGGTACGAATAGTCGTACTTGTTTACCCCCTGTGTATGGCACTCACGCTCGTGTACTTTGGCGAACACTACGTGATCGATTGCATTGCCGGATGGGGTGTTGTACTGATTGCGTGGGCGATCAGTAACTGGTGGGAAAAGGGCCACCCGCCCACTAATCAACTGTCGAACTGAATCACTGACCGAGTAGCCACATAGGGGCCAAAAATCTCGGCACGAATGCGATTGTGTTCGTCTGCTGTGTCGTATGCGTGCCATGCGGCAACATCTTCGAATACTGCAGACACTGCAAAGTCAGCAGCCGTAGGAGTATGGCCTGCATTAGGTCCACAGTGGTATGACACAAGCCCATCGAGAGTTGCTGCGTATTGGCGCAATTCGTTTGCAGCAATTGCAGGGTGACCAGCAGGAACTTTGTCATTCCATGTAAACAAAACTATGTGATGAAGCATGATGCGAACTTACAACAGACCCGCGTATGAACCGCCATCGACATGCAACTGCACACCGGTCATGAACTTTGCAGACTCGCTGCACATAAATGCACCAATGCGGCCAAAGTCATCGGCATCACCCATGATTCCTGCAGGAATTCCCATCGCCTTCACATCGGGGTTGGCGCCGTACAACTGCGTAATGCGATCGGTGGCGTGAGTTCCCGGCTGAATGGAATTTACTGTGACACCGTCGCCCGCCACTTCGCGTGCAAGCGTTTTCAAAAACCCGGTCACACCAGCACGGGCTGTATTCGACAAGATCAGATTGTTCATTGGCTGTCGCACTGCAACAGAAGTAATTGCAAGTACGCGGCCCCATCCACGTTCGCGCATCGGCGGCACTGCCACCTGACACATGGCAACAACCGACAACAGGTTCTTTTGCAGAGCATCGAGATAGGCATCTTCGGGAGTGTGGGCAAAACCACCAGGAGGGGGTCCCCCACCATTGGCCACCAAAATGTCGATGTGTCCGAGCATGGCGATAGCTGTATCTGCGAAAGTGCGTCCTCCAACATCGGTTGACACATCGCATATGAACCCTTGGGCTCCATGGCCAATCTCCGACAATGCAGAGGCCAAACGGGCCTCGTCACGTCCGCACACCACTACCTGCACACCATCGGCCGCCAAAGCCTTTGCTGTACCGAGCCCCAGACCCGCTGTACCGGCCGCAATTGCCGCTGTTTTCCCTATGAGACCTAATTCCATCTGCTCATGGTAATCAGCCTCGTGCGATAGCCTGAGAGTCACAAGGTGGTGAAACCATGGACGAGCGTCATCTCGACGCGATCGCCGACGCAGATACATATCCCTACTGGTATGAAGACGTCGACGAACCCGATTCGAATCCAACACTGGTTCGCACAGAACTGTGCGACCTCTGCATCGTGGGCGGTGGATACACCGGCCTCTGGACAGCAATTCTTGCCAAAGAACGTGACCCCTCTCGCGACGTAGTACTCATCGACGCCCACGAAGTGGGCTCGGCAGCAAGTGGTCGCAATGGCGGCTTTGTCGATTCTTCTCTCACACACGGCATCGCGAATGCACAAGAACGCTTCCCCGATGAAGTGGCCGTGCTCGAAGAGCTTGGCCTCAAGAACTTAAATGACATTGAAGATGCTGTTCGTCGATACAACATCGACTGCGATTGGGAACGAACAGGTGCAATCGATGTTGCAACTACCGCGCACCCCGCTTCCTATCTCGACGAACTGCGTGATGATTACGCACACTTGCGCAAGCTCGGTCAGAAAGTGGAATGGCTAGATCGCGAAGCCATGCAAGCTGAAGTGAAGTCCCCGATTTATATCGGGGGGTTATGGCGACGAGACACTGCGGCTCTTATGGATCCAGCTCGTTTGGTGTGGGGTCTCAAAGCTGCCGCCGAATCGTTGGGTGTTCGTATTTACGAAGACACAAAAGCCACTTCTATCGAACGCGATGGCGTTGGAGTCATGGTCACCACTCCACTTGGTCGTATTCGTGCGGGCAAAGTTGCACTCGCAACCAACGCATTCAAACCAGTACTCAAGCGTTTAAGTAATTACATTGCACCTGTGTACGACTATTGCATGGTCACCGAACCACTCACACCAGAACAACTCGATTCGATTGGTTGGAAAGGTCGCCAAGGCCTCAGCGATATTCCGAATCAGTTTCACTATTACCGACTCACTGAAGACAACCGTATTTTGTGGGGCGGTTACGACACCATTTACTTCTTCGCTGGAAAAGTGCGTCAAGAAAACGAATCCCGACCCGAATCATGGGCTCGCCTGTCGAAACACTTCTTTGAAACGTTCCCTCAACTCGAAGGTGTTCGTTTCTCACACATGTGGGGTGGCGCTATCGATACATGCAGCAGGTTCTGCGTGTTCTGGGGCAAAGCAATGGGTGGACGCGTTACATACGCACTTGGCTATACAGGTCTCGGCGTTGCTTCGTCACGCTTTGGCGCCGAGGTCATGCTCGATCTCATCGATGGTCGCCGCACGCGCGCTACCGCCACCGAATTTGTGCGCACAAAGCCATTGCCATTCCCACCAGAGCCATTCCGGTTCTTGGGTATCCAAGCCACGCGATGGTCACTCGACCACGAAGATAAGACCGGAAACCGCAATTTGTGGCTGCGCTCACTCGATCGCCTCGGCCTCGGGTGGGACTCATAGCGTCTGCGCCCCTACGCTCTAGAGGTGCCTATTGATGCCTCTTCCACATCTGATGTCGCTGCTGGTTTAGCAGCAAACGGCTACTTGGCCGACGAAGGCCTCGTGACCGCAGTGTTTTTGTCCTTGTCACTCGGACGTCCTTTGTTTCTCGAAGGCGAAGCCGGAGTGGGCAAGACCGAGCTAGCAAAAACAATTGCTCGCTGGCAGGGAACCGAACTCATTCGCTTGCAGTGTTACGAAGGCATCGATGCTGCGCAAGCGGTGTACGACTGGGACTACTCGCGCCAATTGCTCCACCTTCGTGCTGCTGAAGCAACCGGCGAAGCACGCACTACCAATACAGCAGACCTCGAAGGCCAGCTGTACGACGAGCGCTTTCTGTTGAAGCGCGCACTGCTTCGCGCAATCGATCATGGCACTGGCCCCGCACCTGTTTTGCTCATCGACGAAATCGACCGTGCCGATGACGAGTTCGAGGCATACCTCTTAGAAGTGCTCTCTGATTTCCAGGTCACCGTTCCTGAAATTGGAACATTCAAAGCCACTACTCCACCCATCGTGATTCTTACTTCAAACCGCACACGTGATGTGCACGATGCATTGAAGCGTCGTTGTTTATACCACTGGGTCGAACACCCCACCTTCGACCGTGAAGTTTCCATTGTGCATCTCCGTGTTCCTGAAGCAAGCGAAGTTCTCACACGCCAAGTTGCCGGTGCTGTTGAAGCACTGCGTGGCATCAGTTTGTATAAGCCACCTGGTGTTGCTGAAACAATCGATTGGGCAACTGCACTTGGTCGCCTTGGTGTTACCGAAATTGACGAGACGGTTATTGAACAAACACTCGGCACAGTGCTCAAATATCGTGAAGACCAAAACAGAGTGCGCGATCATGGCATTGCCGGCATTGTGCAACACGCTTTCGAGCGTGGCCTACTGCACGGATAACCATGTCGTTTACTCTCGAGTCAGATGCTGAACGCCTCGCCGTTGCATTCTCACGCGTTTTACGCTCACTCGAAATTCCTGCTCCACTCGATTCTGTTCTCACCTTTATGAACGCTTTGTCGTTGGTGGGTATCACCGAACGATCATCGGTGTACTGGGCAGCACGCGCAACATTGGTGCGACGTCCCGAAGATATCGATTCATTCGATCGTGCATTTGCAGTGTTCTGGGAACACAAAGAATCTCCGTATGCACCCGATGAAGAAGTGCAGCACATCACACTGGCACTCGATAGCGATGAAGAAGACGGTGCAGCCGATGGCAACGCAGAAGCGTCCGATGAACCCAGCATTACCTTGCGATTCTCTGGTGTTGAAACACTGAGCAATAAAGACTTCGCCGATTACACCGATGACGAAATGAAACAGGCACAACGTTTCATGGAATCGTTACGCCTTGCTGGTGCTCCCCGTCCATCGTTACGTCATACTCCTACGCGTTCGCGTGGTCGGCGTCCCGATATGCGCGCAACCGTACGCGCATCGTTGGCAGCGGGTGGAGAACCAATGCGCCGCAAGTGGACCACGCCAAGCGTTAAGCCGCGTCGCATTATTTTCCTTCTCGATGTGAGCGGCTCCATGGAGCCTTATGCACGAGCACTCGTGCGATTCGTACACGCAGGTGTTGCAGGTCGCCAAAAAGTAGAAGCATTCACGCTTGGTACTCGACTCACTCGTGTCACACGAGAGCTGTCGTCGAAAGATCCAGACCGCGCATTGCGCGCAACCGGCGAACAAGTACGCGACTGGAGCGGTGGCACTCGCCTTGGCGAGACTCTGCGGCTCTTCAACGACCAATGGGGCGTACGTGGCATGGCACGAGGCGCCATCGTGGTGATTTTGTCTGACGGTTGGGATCGTGGCGATCCAGAGGTCCTTGCCGAACAAATGCAGCGCCTGCATCGTGTTTCCTTTCGCACCGTCTGGGTAAACCCCCTGAAGGTCACACCCGGGTACGCCCCCCTTGCCAGAGGAATGGCAGCCGCATTGCCCTACGTTGATGAGTTCGTCGAGGGACATTCTCTCGATGCCCTTGTCCATCTCACTAAGGTCATTAATCATGCGTGAACTACTCGACGACATCGACCGCTGGAATAAGGCAGGCAAACGCGTTGCTGTAGCGCGCGTTGTCGATATTGAAGGGTCTGGGCCCCGCGGTGCTGGCGCAGCAATGGCCGTTACTGAAGATGGTGAAGTAAGCGGTTCTGTAAGCGGTGGATGCGTGGAGAGTGCAGTGGTGACCGAAGCGTTAGCAATCTTGGCCGGCGAACAGCCCAGCCGCGTTGTTACTTTCGGATACTCCGATGACGATGCATTTGCTGTTGGTCTTACCTGTGGCGGCATCATCCACCTCTTTATCCAACCTTTGCAGTGGTAGCCATGTCTGCCTACGACATATTTGCTTCTTTAGTTCGCGACAATTCTCCCGTTGCACTAGTCACGGTTGTCGAAGGTCCAGGAACTGGTAACACCATGGTGGTTACACCTACTGAAGTAGTTGCTGGAACATTAGGTAACGAGCAGATTGATCGTGTTGTTTCGCGCGATGCCATTGGCGAACTAGAAGCCGGTCGCACGTTGGTGCGTCATTACGGTCCCGAAGGTCAATCGACTCCAGAAGATCTTGTCGACACCGCAACTGTTCAGGTATTCATCGAAAGTTTTTCTCCACCACCACTCATGTGGATTTTTGGTGCTGTCGATTTCACAGCAGCTCTAGCCCGCGTGGCAAAGATTCTCGGGTACCACGTCACCGTGTGTGATGCGCGCGAAATTTTCGCAACGCGTCGTCGCTTCCCTATGGCAGATGAAGT
>WLEX01000199.1 GCA_009704065.1 Actinomycetota bacterium | reverse complement strand
GTGAAGGCGCTCGATTTCGTTGCGATTGAGAAGAAGTTTGCGGGCACGGTCGGGATCATGTGCACCAACCCCAACGGCAAAGCGATAGGGCGAGATATGCACACCGTCGAGCCACACTTCGCCATCGATCACGCGGGCATAGGCATCCACTAGTTGCACCATTCCACTACGCAGGCTCTTCACTTCGCTTCCGCGCAGCACAATGCCAGCCTCGACTACATCGAGAATCTCGTAGTCGTGACGTGCCTTGCGATTTGTCGCCAGATTTGCGTTAGGGGCCTTTGCCATAGGGGTACCGAAGCGTACCGCTAGCCTTCGCAGCGATGTCTGAGAAGAATTCGCCACAGATCCTGATTCCCGCCGAGGCCCTAGAAGCCATGGCCGCCCACGCCTACCAATGCTTTCCTGAAGAAGCATGTGGTTTGCTCGTGGGAGACCGGCTTGCGAACCAGGTGGCACGATTTGTGCCCACCACCAATACGGCCCATAGCGCCCGGGTGTACACCATTGATCCGAAGGAACATCTGCGTGCAGAGATGGCAGCGGAAGCAGATGGGTTCGACATCATTGGGTGTGTTCATAGTCATACCCACACTGACCCATACCCGAGTCCAACCGACGTGTCACAAGCACCAGACCCCGATTGGCACTACATAATCGTGGGTTTGAAGACAGGATCTCCCGTGAGCCGCGCCTATCGCATCGTGGGGGAAACCATCAGTGAAGAGACCATTACTCCCTGTTAATTCAATAGGGGGGTGACAGTGTCCCTTTAGAGGGTTACAATTCCGATTGGTTTTATCGGGAATACATCTGGCGGTGCCAGGGTTGACCAAAGAGACCATTCAGATAGCCACAGGAGGCGCACATGTCAATTGCAGATGTTCGCCGTAATGGCGGTTCAGTATTCGTTTTGCAGAATTCCCTTGAACTCGTGGGAAACACCCCCATGGTCGATGTGTCGAATCTGTCGCCGAACCCCAATGTGCGCTTAGTGGCGAAATTGGAAAGCCAGAACCCTTTTGGTTCTGTGAAAGATCGCATTGCAAAGTCAATGATCGAAGATGCCGAGCGCACTGGTCGCCTTGTTCCTGGCCAACGCATTCTCGAGCCGTCGTCGGGTAACACCGGAATTGCACTTGCAGCCATTGCAAAGATGAAGGGCTATCCGATCACCATCTTGATGCCTACGTCGGTGAGCATCGAGCGTCGCCAAATGCTCGAAGTCTTTGGCGCCGACATCATTTTGACTCCTGGTGAAGAAGGCTCAAACGGAGCAGTGTCTCGTGCGCAAGAAATGGCTGCACAGCATCCTGAATGGTGCTTCTTGTACCAGTACGCAAACGATGCAAACCCGCGTGCACACTTTGAAACGACTGGCCCCGAAATTTGGCGTGACTGTCCCGAGATCACTCACTTTGTTGCTGGTCTTGGCACAAGCGGCACGCTCATGGGGGTCGGAACATTTTTGAAGCAACAGAACCCTGATATCAAGATTGTGGCTGTTGAGCCTCCCCTTGGTGAGCGTGTAGAAGGTTTGCGCAACTTAGAAGATGGCTACATTCCGCCAGTGTTCGAAAATTGGCACGGCCGCGAAGTGCTCGACCGCAAGCGCGTCGTACGCCCACGTGAATCAATTGAATGGACTCGTCGCTTAGTGCAAGAGTGCGGCATCTTTGCTGGGCTTTCATCAGGTGCATCACTTGCTGGAGCTGTAAAAATTGCAGGCGAAATCGAAGAAGGAACCATCGTGTTCATCGTGTGCGATGGCGGCTGGAAGTATTTGTCGACTGGTGCATACACAGCAGATCTCGACGAAGCTGAAGCAAACGCCGAAAAGATCATTTACTTCTAATTAGCGCCCGACAATGAGTACGCCAAGTCCGGCGACCACAATGCACGCTGCAAAAACCCGTCGCTTCATATCTTTTTCACCGAGATAACGCGTTCCCACGAGGGCAACTATCACCACGCTTGATTCACGAAGCGCAGTCACATAGCCAACAGGTGCTTTCTGTACTGCAATGAGAACCATCCAATAGGTGGCCACTGATGCAGCGCCTGCAATGGAGAACTTCTTCCATGAGCGTCGTAGAGCAGTTGTCATGTCGTGGCGACGATGAGTGACTACACCAAAGGCGGTAAGCGTGATACCGGTGCCCATGAATAACAAAAGGGGATAGAGATTCCCACCCATTTGTCGGGAACCATGGCTATCGATGACTGAGTACGCACCAATGGTGAGCGACACCATGAGCGCTGCTTGAACATGTGAGTTATCGGCAGGTCCAGCAAGGAGAAGTATTCCCACCACTGCAATAGCAATACCGATCATCATGAGAGGAGTGAGTGAGTCGGATAGAAAAATGACTCCACCAATCGCTGCAAGCAATGCTCCTGCTCCGCGGGCAATCGGATACGTGACAGAAAAATCTCCCAAGTTGTATGCCCGTGCGAGAAAGCCGACATACACAAGATGAATGGAGGCACTTGCGATAACGGGCCACCACGCAATGTTGTGGGCGCCACCCAAAGCAACAAGAAGGACAGCGCACATGATTCCGGCGCAGGTCATTTGGCCCCACAGCGCAATCCAACGGTCTTCGCTCTGCTTGACCCAGAGGTTCCACCCAGCGTGTAACACTGCTGCAGCAAGGGCGAGAAGAGTGGCAGCAAGCATGAGATACGACACTACGCCTAACCTTGCAGGATGACCGGAACCGACAATCGCCCCATCGGCATGTTCGATTCCGGATTTGGAGGGCTCACCGTTGCGCGCGCCGTAATCGATGTGCTCCCTCGTGAAGACCTGGTGTACATCGGCGACACGGGTCGGTACCCCTATGGGCCACGCTCTGCCAGTGAGGTGCGAGAGTTTGCACGCGAGCTTGCATGGAGTCTGGTGAAAGATCACAATGCCAAAGCGATTGTGGTGGCGTGCAACACAGCGTCTGCTGCCGCCTTTGATGAACTCTCGGCCGAGTTGCCTGTACCCGTTGTGAGCGTGGTGGAGCCTGGTGCTCGCGCGCTGTCGCTTACCACCACATCAAAACGTGTCGGTGTCATTGGAACCGTCGGCACTATTTCCTCGGGCGCGTACCAACGTGCGCTTGCTGAAGTTGATTCTTCAATGGAACTCATTGCCGCTGCGTGCCCTGGGTTTGTTGAGTTTGTGGAGAGAGGTCAAACAACGGGTGACGAAGTGGTTCTCCTTGCTGAACGGTTACTGGCACCCGTGGTGGCAGCCGAAGTTGATGCGTTGTTATTGGGCTGTACGCACTATCCGTTTTTGTCTCGTGTGATTAGTGATGTGATGGGGCCAGGAGTCGTGCTTGTTTCAAGTGCCGATGAAACTGCGTTTGCTCTGGCTGACCTTTTGAAAGCAACGGGTCTTGCCACCACGTCGGATGCAGTGGGGCAGCACACATTTTTGTCTTCAGGAGATGTGGAATGGTTCGCCGACTTCGGTCGCCGGCTCCTCGGACCTGAATTATCTTCTGCAAGCCGTTGGAATCGCTCTCAGAGCGACTAG
>WLEX01000198.1 GCA_009704065.1 Actinomycetota bacterium | reverse complement strand
ATAAGACCTGTCACGGCTGGGCCCGCTACCCACACGCCCAGTTCCACCACTTTGATTCCCTGCAATGGCCCGTTTGTCATGCTGCCCCCTCTGACCTCTCTATTGTGTCGCATTTCGCCTGCCACCCTCGTGTGCAAGGCATTCATCACGGCAGACTGGCTACATGACTTCGTCGCCAGACCTTTCATGGGGCAATTTTTCTGAATCGGGGCCGTGGGTGCTCGATCGCGACACCATCGCATGGTCCGAAGTCGCAATCACATTGCGCGCTGCTGCACAAAAAGAAGTGCCGACACTCATCCGCGCACGCCGCCTTCCTCCTCTTGGTCGCCTCAGTCGCGTGGTGGTCCGCTTTGGCTGGGCATTATTGCCATGGTTTATTCAGAAGAAGCGCAAGAAGTTCGCCACACCTGAAGAGTCGCGAGCATATGTTTCAGTTCGCCTGCGTCTTGCTATCGAATCGTTGGGTGCCACCTACATCAAATTGGCGCAAATTATTTCTAGTGGTGAAGGTCTTTTCCCTACCGAACTTGTCGACGAGTTCAAGAAATGTCGCGATCAAGTTCCGCCACAACCATGGGACACCGTGCGCACCATCGTGGAGCAAGATCTTGGATCACGCCTTGAAGACACGTTTGCCTCGTTCGAACACACATCACTTGCTGCTGCATCTATTGCACAGGTGCACCGCGCCACTCTTCTCACAGGCGAAGACGTCGTGGTCAAAGTGCAGCGGGCCGAAGTGTCGCAATTGGTGCGTCGCGACCTTCGTGTAATGGCCTGGATCGCCCCGTTCATGATTGGGCGCATCAAAGTGGCTGCACTTGCCAACCCACCAGCTCTTGTAGAACTCTTTGCCGAAACCATTGTGGAAGAACTCGATTTCCGCATGGAAGCTTCGAACATGGTCGACGTGTCAGTCATGCTGCACGATCTCAATCAAGATTCTTATCTCGTGCCACGCCCTCACCCCACTCTTGTGAAGCGCCGCATTCTTGTGATGGAACGTCTCCAAGGATTCAACTTCGACGATGTCGAGGGCATGCAGGCTGCTGGCATCGATACCGAACAGGTCATCAAGGCCGGAATGATTTCCTTTATGGAAGGTGCACTCATTCATGGCATCTTCCACGGGGATCTCCACGGCGGAAACCTGTTTGTGTTGTCCGATGGGCGCACCGCACTTCTCGACTTTGGCATTGTGGGTCGCCTCAACACCAAACGTCGTCTCGCGTTTATGAAGCTCATGCTGGGCGCAACCACAAACGATCTCCACAGCCAAGTTGCGGCGCTACGTGATCTTGGTGCACTTCCTACAGATACAGACATTGATGCAGTGATTCGCGATCTTGGTCTCGACCAACCCACCATCGACCCCACCGATTTAAATGGCGAAGAGTTAGTCGCTGAAGTGCAGCGCATTGTGAAAGCCCTTCTTGCCTATGGCGCCAAATTGCCAAAAGAACTCATGTTGTATGTAAAGAACATGGTGTTTCTCGATGGTGCGATTGCCCGTCTCGCACCTGATCTCGACATCATTGGCGAACTCACCAATATCTCATTCACGTTTATGCAACGCCACGGTGCTCGCATTTCTCAAGAACTTGGTGTCGATCTGGAATCAGTCGAAATCGATATGGGCAGCCTCAAAGCCGGCCTTGGCGTCGATGAATCAACCGAATCGATGACCTACCGCCAGTTGCAACAACGCCGCGATCTCATCCAGAAACGCATGCGCGACCACATCACGAACTAGCCCTATCGGCAAGAATGGTGGAGTGAGACTTCTCGTTACTCGATGCACTGTTGAATATGCCGGACGTCTCGAAACTCGTCTTCCCGAGGCTTTGCGTCTAGTCATGGTGAAAGCCGATGGCTGTGTTGCCATCCATTCCGACGGTGGTGCTTATAAGCCCCTCAACTGGATGACTGCTCCCAATGTGATCGAAGACAACACCGACCATTGGATCGTGCGCAACCCCAAAGGTGAAGCAATGACCATCACCTTTCACGAGATTTTTCACGACAGCGCACACGAACTAGGCGAAGATCCTGGTCTTGAAAAAGATGGCGTGGAGAAACAATTACAAGAACTTCTTGCTGCCTCTCCCGAAGTGATGGAACCTGGCCTCACTTTGATTCGACGCGAGCATTACACCGCGCTTGGCCCCGTAGACATTTTGTGCAAAGACACAGAGGGCAACACCGTGGTGATTGAAGTAAAACGTCGCGGTGAAATAGATGGTGTTGAACAACTCACCAGATACTTGGTCGATCTTGCGAACGACCCATCCCTTGGTACTCTGCGCGGCATGTTTGTTGCCCAAAGCATCAAGCCACAAGCCCGCACACTTGCCGAATCCCGCGGCATTGCATGCGTGGAAGTAAATTACGACGAACTACGGGGCAAGAAGTCCGACGACTGGACTTTATTTAGCTAGAGATCTCCGGATTTCAATTTCTTCAAGATGACAACAGCGGTTTCACGCACAGCATCGCCGTCAGACAACTGTTGAGCGGCACGTACCTGACGAGCTACGCGAGGATTTTTCACAAATCGGTCCGCATGTCGTAAAAAGAAGTCCCAATAGAGAACCGTAAATGGGCACGCATCGTCGCCTGTCCGCTTCTTGCGGTCGTACTTGCAACCTTTGCAATAGTTACTCATTCGGTCGATGTATGCGCCACCACTTGCGTATGGTTTTGTTGCGAGCATTCCACCATCGGCGTACTGTGACATTCCAATCACGTTTGGCACCATCACCCATTCGGCAGCATCAATGAAACTGTTCCACATCCACGTGGTGAGTTGTTGCGGGTTAACTCCTGCAATCAGTGCGAAATTGCCCAGAACCATCAGGCGTTCAATGTGATGTGCATAGGAGCGTTCCGACACGCTAGTGATAACCGATTTCATACAAGCCATGGATGTTGCAGATGGGTCTGTGAACATAGGTGGCAGATCGTGCTGTGCATCCAGAACATTCATGTGCGCATAATCAGGCATCCATTGCCAGTAACAATTCCAAATGTATTCACGCCAGCCAATTACCTGGCGAAGAAAACCCTCTGCACTATTGAGCGGCACACTTCCCGACTTGTATGCATTCACCACAGCGTCAGCGACTTCACCGGGAAGAAGCAGTCCGTTATTGAGATACGGAGACAACAGCGAGTGCGCCAGGTGCCAATTCGATGACAACATGGCATCTTCATGCTCACCAAACCCTGGGAGAACATTGTCGACAAAGAAAGTAAGTCGCTCCAGTGCACCGCTACGGGTTGTGGCCCACTGGCCATATGGCTCCGTACCCCATGAAAACGGAGAAACCTCTTCTATGAGTTCAGTATCGAGATCGTCAAGTGCCGCAACGCGTGGCACAGGCCATCGATCATGCCCGGTCTTTGGTGGAGGCTTGCGATTCTCTTCATCGAAATTCCAGCGTTCACCTTCAGGCTGGTTTCCCACCATCAAGATGTCTAAACGCTTCCGTTGCCAGCGATAGAAGTCTTCCATCTTCACTGTGGCGCGTGT
>WLEX01000197.1 GCA_009704065.1 Actinomycetota bacterium | reverse complement strand
CCATGTTCATAGGCGGCATGCGCGCCCTTCTGTTTCAATCGCTGCACCCACTTGCCATGGCCGGCGTTGCACAACATTCCGACTATCGCGCAGATCCATGGGGTCGCTTGCAACGCACCGCCGATTTTGTAGCAGCAACGTCTTTTGGCAATGCCGATCTTGCACAGCATGCAGTCGACCGCGTGCGCGCCGTACACAAACGGGTAACTGGTATTGCAAGCGATGGCCGTGCGTACTCCGCTAATGATCCGCATCTTTTACGTTGGGTGCATATTGCTGAGGTCGATAGTTTTCTTCGAGCTCATCAGGCCTATGGCGCAAAGCCACTCGATGCTGCTGGGTACGACCAATACGTGGCAGACATGGCAGTCATCGCGCGCAAACTCGGAGTACCCGCACCGCCAACATCGGTACAAGGTCTACGCGATCAAATTGCTCAATTCCGTGGCGAACTACACGGCACCACCGAATCGCGTGACGCCGCAAAGTATCTGCTCATCACACCACCACTCGATCTAACTGCGCGCGTTCCGTATTCACTCATTGCCGCAGCAGCAATTGCAATTCTTCCTGCATGGGCTCGTGCCGATCTTCGGCTTCCCTACTTACCGCTCACTGAACAGTTAGTAGTGAAACCCATCGGACAATTGTTGTCATCCACAATTCGTTGGGCTACTTCTGGCGATTTTGCACAGCCAACGGCTTAGCAAGATCACCATTAGTACCAACTCGGATATTTTCTAAACCAAGCCACGTTGCCATCTCTCGAAGTTCGAGCATTAATTCAGCAGCTACATACTTGATATCCACGTCTGGTTCACTAAACGCACCGGGAACCAACAACTCACCGTTTTGTCTATCTGCTTTTAGATCTACACGGGCAACAATGCGATCGCCCAATACAAAAGGCAATACGTAGTACCCATAAATACGTTTTGGCGCTGGCACATAAATTTCAATGCGATAGTGAAAATTGAATAGTCGCTCTATTCGTGGCCGATTCCAGACCAGCGAATCGAACGGTGATACCAGTGCACGCACATGTACAGAGCGAGGTCGTGTCACTTCAGGCACGGTGTATGCAGCATCACGCCACCCTTCAACACGCACCACCTCTAATGCGCCTTCGGAAACTAAGTCAGTAACAATTCCCTTTATATTTGCGGGTTTTTGGCGATGGTAATCACTGATGTCTGCAAGGGTTCCTACGCCCACACTGCGTGTGGCTCGCAACACCAATTCTCGACGTGCCTCTTGTTGTGTTGGTGTTGGAAGATTCAATATCTCATTGGGAATCACGTCGTGTGGTGCGTGATACACGCGCGCAAAATCGTTGGGTCTGCGTTGTGCGGTGATCTCGCCCGTCCAAAACAAATATTCCAAAATTGCTTTGCCAGAATCCCAATCCCACCACGAACCTTTTGGCCCTTTTCGCGTTCGTACATCGCCTGCAACAAGCCCACCTTCGTTATACACACGATCACGAATTTCTTGTAACAATGCCGGGTTCTCTTTCGCCACGCGGCGAAGCCCTGGCCACATTGAACCGTTACGTGCTTCTTCCATTCGCCATCTCACTAGCGGATGCATATCAACAGGTAAGTGCGAGGCCTCGTGGCACCAATATTCAAACAACTCACCATCAGCGGTGGCGTCTGGAATCAAGGTACGCGGATGATTTCCCAACCGAGAAAACAATGGCATCTCTTGACTACGCACCAATACATTGACGCTGTCAATTTGAATGAGTCCTACAGAATCAATGACACGTCGAAGATGACGTCGATCAACACGTCCCGTGGGGCGTGGCGTTGCGAAGCCTTGTGCTGCGAGTGCGATGCGTCGTGCTGACGCAATGCTGATCTCAGTCGGCGACTGTGATCGTGACACTGTTGATCACGACATCGGTCTCTGGCTTATCGCCGCGACCTGTCGGAACATTTTGCATTGCCTCAACGACGTCGAGGCCTTTTACAACTTGTCCGAACAGTGAATAAGCAGGAGGCAATTGCACACCGCTTTGACCACTAATGAGGAAGAACTGTGAACCGTTGGTGTTTGGTCCGGCGTTTGCCATTGCAAGCGAACCAATTTGGTACTGACCAGCCTTTGGCAATTCATCTTCGTACTTGTAGCCAGGGCCACCCATGCCAGTACCTGTGGGGTCGCCACCTTGGCACACAAAACCCTTAATGATGCGGTGGAAAATAATGCCGTCGTAATAGTGGTACCCAGCCAAGTACACAAAGCTGTTCACAGTCTTTGGTGCCTTAATGGGATCAAGCGCAATCACCAAGGTGCCCATCGATGTCTCCATCGTGGCGGTGTAGCGCTTCGACGGATCGATGCCCATGTCTGGGTACGCAGGAAACTTCTGGTTCTTTTCGGCAGAACCGTCAAGGGGAGGAAAAGGGAAACTCATTGCATTGACGATACAAGGGCGCGGTCGCCTACGCTGAGTTTGTGAACCAGCATCAGAGCCCTCTCGACCTCGATTCCATCGAACGTGACCTGGCCGATGTCGATGCCGCCCTTGTGCGCCTCGACGAAGGCACCTATTTCACCGATGAAGTCACCGGCGCCCCGCTTCCCGAGCAATTGCTGGCTGAACGCCCCACTGCACGTCGCGCCTAAGCCACTTGGTATCACCCAGGTCTCGTCCTGGAATCAGGAGTACTTAGCGGTCGCGCAGTTTCGACAATAGGCGCAGGATCTCGAGATATAGCCACACCAGGGTGACAACTACGCCAAGAGCCGCAAACCATTCCATATGCGCTGGCAACTTGTTAGCAACGCCTTTTTCAATCATGTCGAAATCGAGTGCCAAGTTAAATGCCGCGAGGCCAGCCACGAACACACTGAATGCAATTCCCATGGGGCTTGCATTGTTGATAAATGAAGGCATGCTGCCAAACATTCCAAAAATGAATGACACAAAGTAGAACGCCATCAGTCCCATCATTGCCCCGTACACAATGCGGCGAGTGCGGTCGGTGACTTTGATGATGCGACTGCGATACAGCAACAACATCACTACGAATACACCAAGTGTTGCGCCTACGGCTTGCAACACAATGCCGTCGTACGCTTCGGAATAAGCACGACTGATTGCGCCAAGCACAACACCTTCGGCCAAAGCGTAAATAGGTGCAGCAATGCGTGCAAGGTGCGGCTTAAACGATGCAGTAATTACTGCAATAAATCCAATGATGAACCCACCAATTACCCAGGCCATCGGAATTTTCACCACATCACCAACGGCAGGCGCATCGATAGAAATCCACGTGGCTGTGGCCGAAGCCAAAATAAGAATAAGCAACATGATGGTGGCGCTTGCTGTGCCGGCCACGGTCATGATTCCGCCATCCCAACGAGACACAGGTCCGTCGGTGACGGGTTGTGAAGTGGTGGGCGGTGCCCACGTGTTGTTGGGCTTGTCGAGATTGCCAAGGCCCATGGCCTTGTCGGTGAGTAATGGATTAGCCATAAACCCCACCATAACTTTTACGCCGACGCTGTGGGCGTCAGCCCTATGTCGATAGCAGCGAAATGTGCTGTGGAAAT
>WLEX01000196.1 GCA_009704065.1 Actinomycetota bacterium | reverse complement strand
GTCATTTCCAATGCAACCGCCAAAGGTTCAACAATTTCAATGGGCGACGCAGACACGATCCATGTTTCACGGCCGGCATTGCGATGTTGTTCTATGAGCGCGCGTGCTTCAGGACGAATGAGGCCTAATAGTTCAGGCAACACCACCTCGTTGAGAGCTAGCAGATCAGACTGTGTTGCACCACCAGCTGCTTC
The DNA here is from genome assembly GCA_009704065.1 of Actinomycetota bacterium. Classification (GTDB taxonomy): domain Bacteria; phylum Actinomycetota; class Acidimicrobiia; order Acidimicrobiales; family Ilumatobacteraceae; genus UBA2093. The sequence continues at coordinate 3,381 of WLEX01000196.1, read as the reverse complement.
CAAAATGCGCTCGCGCACATTGCGGCTCGACGTATCACTCGAACCAAACAAGCGAAACTTCAGTGCGGCAATTGCATCGACCGCAAAGTCGCTTGGTCGAATAAGTCCGGCATCGTACGCGGCACGACCAAACACAAACGCCGAGGAGCCAGCAATGAGCGTGCGATCAAGATCGAAGAAAGCTGCGGTGGTTTGCTCGTTCGTCATTTTTCTGTAGCCAATGCATAGACGCGCTTGCGCGGTAAACCGAGGGCTGCGGTTACCTCATCAATTGCATCACGTTTTGTGAACCCCGATGCCAATCGTTTCGAAAGTTCACTCACAATTTCATCGTCGGTAATGTCGATGGTTTCAAATACTGCAGGGCCAATAACCAATGCGTATTCGCCTCGTGGTTCCACTGTTTGTGCGTGCACCACAGCATCGGCCGCGGTGCCGCGCCACATATCTTCATGCAGTTTGGTCATCTCGCGGGCCAACACTATTTGGCGGTCAGCACCGCACACTTCTGCCAAGTCGATGAGCGTGCGCACTAAGCGATGAGGTGCTTCGTACAACACTGTGGTGCGGCGTTCGCGCGCCACTTCGGTGAGACGTTCGCGACGTTCGGCTCCACTGCGTGGCAAGAAACCATCAAATGCAATTCGTGCAGTGGGTAATCCACTCATTGCTGCAGCCATGACAAACGCAACAGGGCCGGGAGTGGAATGCACGGTGTACCCCGCATCGATAGCAGCACGCACTAAACGTTCGCCGGGGTCGCTAATGGCAGGAGTACCAGCGTCGCTAATAACAGCAACGATGGCGCCTGTAGACAGGGAATCGAGCACCGTTTGTATCGCATCGTGTTCGGTGTGCTCGTTTGCAACCACTAAGCGCTCAGGTGTTGCACCGATGCGCTTGAGTAACGAACCACTGTGGCGTGTATCTTCACAACAAATAATTGTTGCAGCGCGCAAAACGCCTGCAGCGCGTGGCGATAAATCTTCTAAGTTGCCAATGGGCGTCGCTACTAGCCACAGGCCGGGATGAATTGCCGAAATAATGGTGTCATTGTTCGACATTGCGCACCTCAACTTCATCGCCTACATGCAGGTTCCATCGTTCAAACGAATGTGGAGCTGCTTCCACTACAAAGTGTGAGCCACGAACGGGTGCACCTATGCGCCACGTTTTCATGTGCGACAGAGAAAGCACGATGCCGTCGTGGGAAACATATGCAACATCGATTGCGGTGCGCATGCCAACGGTGTGTATCCACGAACAAGGCTGCAACACGAGAGGTTGTTCCACGGTGCGAACACCAATCAAACCACGACGACGATCGGCACGAGATGTTGCACGAACTGCTGCAGCAAGAACATGGCCTTTACTCACCAGCCACACTGGTTCAAGTTGTGATGTTGTGCCCATGAGAGCCTCCGACCGTGATGGTTACACGTTAAAGCGGAAATCGGTGACATCGCCATCGACAAATTCGTATTCTTTGCCTTCTGAACGAACCTTGCCCACATCTTTGGCGGCGTTCCAGGAGCCCAATTCAAGAAGTTCATCCCAGTGAATAACTTCGGCACGAATGAATCCTCGCTGAATATCGGAATGGATTTTCCCGGCGCATACGGGGGCCTTGTCGCCCGCGTGGAAGGTCCACGCGCGCGTTTCCTTCTCACCAGTGGTGAAGTATGTGCGTAATCCGAGCAAATGAAATGCGGAGCGCACCATCTTGGTAAGCGCACCTTCGCCAAGACCAAGAGCTTCGAGCATTTCAGCGCGGTCGGCAGCGTCGAGTTGTGCTGCTTCGGCTTCAATCTGCACGCTCATTCCCAACACTTCAATTTCGTGTTCTTGCGGGGACCCAGGTGGGCACAATTCAGAACGCACGCGCTCTTCCATTGCAGGAATGGTGTCGAGTTCATTTTCGCCAACGTTGACAACAGCCAACACGCGACGGTTGGTGAGCAAGAAATACGGAGCAAGTGCTTCACGGTCGTCGGCAGAGAGTCCGGCGCGGTACAGCGGCTTTCCATCGGCCAACGCATCGAATGCGCGCTGTAACAACGCGGCTTCATCTTGGTTGCCCTTATCGACGCGTGCAGTTTTCTTCACCTTGTTGAGGCTCTTCTCCACCGTTTCGAGATCGGCAAGAGCCAATTCGATTTCCACGATGCGCAAATGTTCGAGCGGATCATTGGGGCCCATCACGTCGTCGTCTTTGAATGCACGCAACACGTACACAATGGCGTCGACTTCGCGAATGTTCGCGAGGAACTTGTTGCCTAGACCTTCGCCTTGGCTAGCGCCTTCAACAAGACCACCAATATCAACCACCTGCACGGCGGCATGCACGATGTTCTTGGTGTTCGACATGGCCGACAACTTCAAGAGGCGATCATCGGGAACTTTGGCCACGCCAATGTTCGGGTCCTTCGTGGCAAAGGGGTAGGGGGCAGCCAAAGCTCCACCACCGGTGAGGGCGTTGTAGAGCGAGGACTTGCCTGCATTAGGGAGACCGACGAGACCGAAACATTCCATGAGGGGATTGACGCTACCTGTGTGGGTTCGGGGCTGGGGATTGTTACTATGGCCGTAGTGCAAATAGCCCCGGGGGCCTCCCCGGTCTAGACCACAAAGGACACCCCACCGTGACTTCATTCGACCTAGATCTCAGTAAGTACAGCCTCGGATGGAGCGACGAGGTTGAATATGCCTTCGAACCCGCCAAAGGCTTGAACCAGCGCGTCGTCGAGCAGATCTCGTGGTGGAAGGGTGAACCAAAGTGGATGACCCAAATGCGTCTCCGCAGCCTTGGCCTCTTTGATCGCAAGCCCATGGCGCCATGGTTTGCCACCAACATGCCCGATATCGATTTCCAAGACATCTACTACTACTTAAAGCCAGCAACAGAGCAGGTTGACGAGTGGGACGATTTGCCAGAGCAGATGAAGCTCACCTACGAAAAGTTGGGCATCCCCGAAGCCGAGCGTAAGTACCTCGCCGGCGTTACCGCACAATACGAATCTGAAGTGGTGTTCCACAGAAACCGTGACGAACTTGCTGAACAAGGAATCTTGTTCTGCGACATGGATACCGCATTGCGCGAATACCCAGACCTTGTGAAGCAGTACTTCGGCACGGTTATTCCTCCAGGTGACAACAAGTTCTCTGCTCTCAACACATCTGTATGGTCTGGCGGATCATTCATTTATGTTCCACCAGGCGTGGAATGTGAAATGCCATTGCAGGCGTACTTCCGCATCAACTCAGAAAGTGCTGGTCAATTCGAGCGCACCCTGATCATTGCTGACGAAGGTTCGAAAGTGCATTACATCGAAGGCTGCTCAGCCCCAGTATGGACAAAAGACTCTTTGCACTCTGCTGTTG
>WLEX01000195.1 GCA_009704065.1 Actinomycetota bacterium | reverse complement strand
GTGTGGCCAAAACGTTGTGGGCACATGGAAGGTAAAGAAGTCGTCGAACCAAGTGAATGGCTACATGCGCTTTCTACCGTGATGTCTTCGCGCACAGATTTATTTATCACTGCGCGTACCGATGCTCTCGCAGTACATGGAATTGACGACGCTATTGAGCGTGGCCGTATGGCGCGAGATCTAGGGGTCGATGCGGTATTTATTGAAGCGCCGCAGTCGATACAAGAGCTAGAAGCGATTGCGGCAGCACTGCCCGATGTTCCACTTGTTGCAAACATGGTTGAGAAAGGCAAAACTCCATTGTTGACGCCGGGAGAACTCTTGGACCTCGGGTTTGCGCTGGTTGTGTCACCTTTATCGGGCCTTCTTGCCGCTACTCGAGCACTTGGATCTGCGTATGACGTACTGTTTTCACAGGGCACGATGCGTACGAGCCTGGGAGATCTGACCTCCTTCGACGATTTCACCGATCTGGTCGGGCTATCTAAATATCTCGATAACGCTGCGCCAGACCGCTAGTCTTGAGCAAACATTCAGAGAGACCAACAGGTCCGGCAACCGGGGTGACAAGCGCACGGTGCCTCCTTTTCGAAAGATAAGGGATGTGGTTCCGCAGCCAGCGGAGCAACAGCCGGTTTCTTTCTCTGTGTTGTTAGTTACACGCATCGATGAAAGGGGTTATATGCCAGAGCAATATCGCTATAACCCTGCTCCCTATCCGGTGTCTGGTGGATGGAACACGGATGAACCCGCGGGGCATCGTCAATTTCATACTTTTGCTACTGATCGTCCGTTCTCCCTTGAGGGTGGGCAATCACTTCGCAATGTCACCATCGCCTACGAAACATGGGGCACGCTTAATGCAGATGCATCTAACGCCATTCTTGTCTGTCACGCATGGACCGGTGACAGTCATGTTTCTGGTCCAGCTGCAAAGGGACATGCATCACCTGGTTGGTGGGAAGGGGTCGTAGGGCCCGGCCATGCAATCGACACAAATAAATATTTTGTTGTGTGCTCGAATGTGTTGGGCGGTTGTCAAGGGTCCACAGGTCCTGCGTCACCGCATCCAGATGACGGAAAGCCCTACGCACTTCGTTTTCCTGTAGTCACTATTCGCGACATGGTTCGAGCTCAAGCGCATTTGGCGGACGCATTGGGAATCAGTAACTGGCGCGCAGTTGTAGGTGGCTCTATGGGGGGAATGCAAGCACTTGAATGGGCCATCACTTTCCCCACCCGCGTGCGAGCTTTGGTTGCCATAGCCACATGCGCTGAAGCAAGTCCCCAGCAAATTGCATGGGGTGCCATAGGTCGACGTGCATTACTCATGGACCCTGCTTACAACAACGGCGATTATTACGATGCCGCTAATGATGGTGGACCGTGGACAGGTCTTTCTGTTGCGCGAATGATTGCACAAGTCACATTTCGTACCGATGTGAAATTTAACGAGAAGTTCGGTCGCCGACTAGCTGACCGAAATTTTAACTCCGATGGTATTGACCTGTTTTCGCGTTTTGAGGTCGAGGGATATCTCGATCATCACGGCGATCGACTCACTCGACGTTTTGATGCGAATAGTTATCTGTACATCGGCAAGGCAATGGACCTGCACGATGTCGGACGAGGACGTGGTGGAATTAGTGAAGCGCTTGGTCGCATAAAGGCTCCCACGTTGACGGTCAGCATTGACTCTGACATCTTGTATCCGGCATACCAGCAAGAAAAGATTCAGTCACATATCTCAAATAGGGACCAGCGGAATCGGCATGCAGTTATCGAAAGCGTGGAGGGCCACGACGGCTTCCTCATCGAAGTCACTGCAATCAGCCGTGAAATTTCCCAATTTCTCTCTGAAACCAACTAAGACGAGATTCCGAAGACATCCTTCTAGGGCGGAGTCATGCGAGAATAAGCACGATGTCTTTTGTATCTCTCATTGCCTCAAACCTCACAATCAATGTGGTGGGCGGCGGTCTTGTGCTTTTGGGATTGGTTCTCTTGGTTACCACATTGGCGTTTTGGCGATCGGCAGTGGAAGATTCCACTGTGTTGGCGCCACTCGAAGTAATGGCCGATCGCAAGTTTGCTCGCGCCGACGAGACCAAACGCTTGGCAATGCTTAATTTGGTTCGTCCAGATAATGCCGAACCGATTGTGCATCATGTTTCACCCGCGATGTTGATGCGTGAGCCAGTGTCGGAACCAGAAAAACCTTTCGTCGATACCTTTGCTCACGATGATGATGCAGTTGATGTCGTACCTAGTTTTATCGACCCTCTATTACATCAACAAAATATTCAGGAGCAGTAATGGCAGCATTTGATCCCAATGAAATGATCACACGATTTCGTGATCGAGCAATCTCTGTAAAGAAGAGACCACTCCCACCTATTGCAGGCGAAGAGCGGCAATTGTTTATCGCGAATTTAGAGACCGATTTTCGAGACTTCGCAATCATCGGTGATGCGACCGCAACGATTGAAGATGGTGTTCTCACTTTGCGTATCGATCTCAATCCACCTTCGAAGTGAGTGTGTCGTTGTCGGGGGCTACCCGTCGACTTCAGGGACGCGATGATATCCATGTGATTGCTGCAGTAACTGCAGTATTTGCGTGGGGAATTGGGCCTATCTTCAATAAAGCGATGACGGTCAGCACACCAAGCATTGTCTTTTATCGCATGCTGGTGGGCTTGCCGCTCATGATCGCAATGGCGTATCGCACCGGTGGTGGTTTATCTAAAGATCTCATGAAGAAAACCGCTCTGCCTGGCATTTTATTTGCGTTGTCGTTTATCACGGGCTTTGCGTCAATGAAAATGACGTCTATTGCTAATGCCACCTTGGTTACTACGTTGCAACCAGTTCTGGTGTTGTTCGTGGCCCCCAAATTGTTCAATGAGAAAATCAGAGCTCGACAATTGTGGTATTCCGCCTTGTCAATGGTCGGAGTGCTTACCGTAGTGATGGCAGCGGCGTCCACCAGCGGAGCTCATCTCAGTGGCGACCTTCTCGCTGTCAGCAATGTGGTTATTTGGACTGCATATTTTGTGTTGGCAAAAATGCGACGTATTGACGGAATGCATTCGTGGTCATTTCTTGCAGCAGTCTTTACGTGGGCTGCTGTTGTCGTGTTTCCTTTCGGATTAATTGCCAGCAATGATTTGGGAGCTATGACCACGAAAGACTGGTTGTGCGTCACCGGTATGGCGGTCGGACCAGGCATCGTTGGGCATGGTCTCATGACATGGTCCCAGAGCCATGTTGATGTCACTTTGGCATCATTGCTTGGCTTGATGAGCCCCGTAATTTCCACATCTCTTGCCTGGCTCATCTTCGACCAGCGCCTCACGCCATGGCAGATCGTGGGGGCAGCTGTAGTCCTCTCAGCCTTGGCCCTGTTGGTGCGAGAACGGCGTACATCGGCCGAGGCCGCCCTAGAACACGAGGTCTAATCAGGCCCCGTGGCAGGGCAAGAGAGAGTCGCTATGCTGAAGGTCCACGCGGATGTGGCTCAGTGGTAGAGCATCACCTTGCCAAGGTGAGGGTCGCGAGTTCGAATCTCGTCATCCGCTCC
>WLEX01000194.1 GCA_009704065.1 Actinomycetota bacterium | reverse complement strand
TCCTATGAAGCACCACGGGCAAACGACATCGGACCAGATTTCTACGCGCATAGGTGCAACGATAGGTGAATGGCATCTATTGGAGACACTTCTGCGACTTTCTGTGCCACTTTGGTAGACGAGTGGATTCGCCAAGGCGTGCGTCATGCCGTGGTTGCACCGGGTAGTCGAAGCACCCCTTTGGCCATCGCTCTCGCACACCGGCCGGAATTGGCGGTGCACCTCTTTCACGATGAGCGCAGTGCCGGTTTTGCAGCGCTTGGGTGTTCTCTCGCCACCGGAGTTCCCGCGATTCTGCTGTGTACATCGGGAACAGCAGCTACTCACTTCCATGCCGCTGTTACAGAGGCAAGTGCGAGCAATGTTGCGATGATCGTTTGTACTGCCGATAGACCCTCGGAATTGCACGATGTGGCGGCGCCACAAACTATTGATCAAACACGCCTCTATGGAAACGCAGTGCGCTGGTTCCATGATCCAGGTGTTCCCTCCATGGATGCAACTCACACGTGGCGTCCATTGGCGGCCCGTGCATTTGCTGCTTCGTTGCAACAGCGCTCGGGACCTGTGCATTTGAATCTTCCTTTCCGCGAACCGCTTGTGGGAACACCCAGTGAATTACCTGCTGCACGCGACGGAGTGTGGTCACGCGTCGTTCGTCCCGTCTCGACGCAAGTGGAAGGCCTCGGAGATGTGTTGCAGTTAATCAACGGGCGGCGCGGTGTTGTTATTGCCGGCAACGGAGCCACGAGAGACGTACTGAGCCTGGCTGAAGCCTTGCAGTGGCCGATCTTTGCCGATTCAACTAGTGGTATCCGTGAGTGCCATTCACATGTACTGACAGGTTTTGATCCTATTCTGCGCTCTGAATCGTTTAGAAATTCACACATGCCAGATGTAGTGATTCGTATCGGGGCAACTCCGGCGTCGAAAGTGTTGGCGCAATGGGTGGCCTCTTCAGGGTGTGAAGTGATTCAAATATCTCAGCATGAAGCAGTGATCGATCCTGATCATGTTGTGGGAATCACTGTTGTTGGTGAGATGACTCAAATAATTCAGTCATTGGTTCGTCATGCGAAATCGTGTGACGGTCAATGGGTTGCAGATTGGTCTCGCGCTGAAAGTGTGGCCCAAGAAGCCATAGATGCTTTCACTAATGCAGAGTGGTGTGAACCAACTGTTGCTCGAGAGACTACAAAATCGATGCAAGTGGGAACCCATCTGGTGGTCTCTTCGTCTATGCCTATTAGAGACATTGAATGGTTTGGCACGGTCACGCCTGGGGTAACTGTGCATTCCAATCGTGGAACAAATGGCATCGACGGTGTTATCAGCACAAGTATCGGTATTGCATTAGCCAGTCAAGCATCGGTCACGGTGTACATAGGTGACGTGGCCTTCTTGCATGATTCAACGGCACTAATCGGATTACTACGAAGAGGTATTCGGCTTCGCATAGTGGTGGTGAATAATGACGGTGGCAGCATCTTTTCTTTCTTGCCACAGGTTGAGCATGTGACAGAGTCGACCTTTGAGTTGCTCTATGGCACACCTCACGGTGTAAATATTTCTGATATTGCTGCCGCGCATGGAATCACGTATGTGACTGCAAGCAATCACAACGAGTTACGACATGTTTTAGAAAGTTCAGAAACACAAATTATTGAAATCAAGACGAACCGTTCAACAAACGTAGACACCCATTCGGCGCTGAACGATGCAGTAGTGAGTGCAATTGGCTAACTCGATTGTCGAGTTACGGCCGCACGATTGCTGACAGCATGGCCTGAAATTTTGCTTGAGTCTCTGCCAGTTCCAATAAAGGTTCACTTGCAGCCACAATGCCGCCACCGGCGAAGAGGCGAGCCGTTTTCCTATCGGCGGAGAACTCGGCACAACGAATGGTGACGGCGAACGTGCCGTTGCCATTTGCGTCGAAATAGCCAACTGCCCCTCCGTAATTACCGCGAGTGAATCCTTCGACCTCTTGGATGAGAGATATCGCAGCCTCAGCGGGGTAGCCACCCAAAGCTGGAGTGGGACACAGGAGTCGCACGAGATCAAACACATGGGCTGGGGGATCACTGAGTGCTCCCTCGATTCGTGTTCCCAAATGTTGCACGTTGGCCACAGTGACAATCGATGGTTCTGGTTCCCAATCGAGGTATGAGCAATACGGCAACAGTGTGTCGTGCACCATGTCGATCACTACACGATGCTCAGTTTGGTCCTTAGCGCTGGCGAGAAGAGTTTGCGCCGCAATCTCATCGGACACTGGGTCCCCCGTGCGAGGTGCGGTGCCGGCCAGCGGATGGCTTGAAATTGAACGATCGTGAACATCGACTAGAAGCTCTGGGGATGCGCCGATGATGCCGCCGACGCAATAGCGATAGCTGGAACCAAAGGACTGTTTCAGTCGAAGAAGAACAGAATGAATATCTATGGCGTTCTTCGCTGTGATCTTTATATCCCTGGCTATAACAGCTTTTTGAATTATTTCGTCTCTCACTGCATCTCGTGCCGAGGTGACGGCCTGTAAATAATGATCTATCGAGACACCAGGTTCGACGGTGAAAGTATTGGAGGTAATTACAGGTGGGTATGGGGCAATTGCATTTTGTAATGCTGCGAAAAACAACTCATCTGTCAGGTCGGTGTCGGTATCGCCAATCATTGTCGCTGAACTAAATCCGTCGACATGTTTGCGAATCATGAAGTGAGGAAGAAAGAATGTCGCCGATTCAGTAGGAAGAAAAGGTACGAGCCCAAAAAGAATGGGGCCTAGTGATGCATCACTCTCTGTGTGATAGCAATCGAGGTCGGCGAGGTAGCTCAGCGCATCGCGTTCTTGTATCAGTGTGTGGCCTTGTCGGGCAGCAATGCCAATTCCATCTTGCACGAAAAGAAATCCATCGCTTCGACAGACTGTATTTAAGTCGAACGTTTCTGAAATGCGCTCAGATCGGTACATCATGGCTAAGTACGAGTGCCGACCATTAATTGTGTGAGGCCGCCAGACAATTGTGTATGGGTTGCATCGGCAAATCCTGCATCACGAAGTTGTTGCACCAGTGTTGAACGGTCGGGCAGGTAAACAATGCTTCGAGGAAGATAGCGATACGCAGCACCATCGCTTAACAATGCGCCGATACGCGGAACAATTTTGCCAAAGTAAATGTTGTTACCGAACCGGATTAGTCGATTATGTGGCACTCCGACATCGAGTAGTGCAATGCGTCCGCTCGGTTTAATGACGCGTGCACACTCTGTAAAGAACTGGGGAAGGTCGACAAGATTGCGCAAAGCAAATCCACAGATGATTCCATCGACTGAATGATCAGGCACTGGTAAACGCAAAATGTCGGCTTGTGCTCGAGGCGCATGACTGCGGTCATTGGCGAGCATTCCAAATGATAGATCCATTGCGATAGGGGTAAGGCCGGCTTTGCGCAGGTCTATGCAGAGGTCTCCCGTACCAGCAGCCAAATCGAGGACCAATGATCCATGACCCAACTTGAGGTCACGGACAGCGCGTCGTCTCCATCTTGTGTCGAGGCGAAATGTCATGATGCGATTAACAAGGTCATACCGCGGTGCAATTGCGTCGAACATCGACCGGACCATACGTG
>WLEX01000193.1 GCA_009704065.1 Actinomycetota bacterium | reverse complement strand
TGGTGGCCCAGGTTCTGAAGCGGCAACAGCCTTGTCGCTAAACGGCGCATTTGGTCCTGGTGCATTCAATAAGCGTGAGGTGCACGCTGCGCAGATTCCCGGAGCAAATGGCATTTCCAATGCAAAGTCTCTCGCCACCATTTACGCTGCGGTCATTGGTGAAGTGAACGGTGTGCGGTTGTTAGGTGAAGACACATTGCGTAAAGCAACAACATCTGAAACACCAGTCGGTGAAGTTGATCGAATTCTTGGGCGCGAAACTGTGTTCGGCAAGGGCTACATGTTGCATAGCGATCGCAATAAGTATGCAGGCCCTGGCAGTTTCGGACACGATGGGGCAGGTGGTTCGGTTGCTTTCGCACAACCATCACGTCAACTCGCGATGTCATATGTAATGAACACCATGCTCACCGTATACGACGAAGATCCTCGCCGTTCGGGTTACATCAACGCTGCTGTGAAGTGTGCAGATTCCGTCGGATAGACGACGTTGCTGCGATATACAACGCCGATGCCACTGCTGCGGCGCCCGCAAAAATAACAATGGTGCTGCGCACGCCAAGTAACTGAGATACACCACCTGCCATCAGGCTGGTGCAAGCAATCATCGTGTTCACCAAAGCCATGTCACCAGCTATCACCCGGCCACGAATGTGATCTGGTGATTGCATCTGTAGCCCGAGTGTCGACAATGTCCATTGAGCTCCACCACTGAGATGGGCAAGACCAATGAAGATTGCTGCCATCCAAATAAATGGACTTGCAGCAGCCCCTAAATAACAAATGCTGAAGAGGAGTCCGGCGTATCCGCATACCGTGAGCAAACGCTTCATGTCGCGACCCGCGATGCGTGCACCAATAATGGGACCAAGACCAGAACCGATACCGCGTACGCCAATTAATAATCCGCGGCCTGCATCACCTACATGGAATGCCGTAGAGGCAAGCACTGCCAACTGGCTCACAATTCCTGCACCAACAGCAAAGGTCAATTTTGAACCCATGAGAGCAAGAATTACTTTGTCTTGCTTCGCAAGATGAATAGCTTCTTTCATGTCGGCAATGGGCCGTGGCTTTCGAGCCGTTGCTGAAACGTCGTGGCTTTGCATGGGTGTGCGAACACAAGCAAACAAAATGCCAGCGACTGCAAATGACACTGCGTCTGCGATGAATGCTGCATTGCGTCCGAATGCAGCAGCGAATACGCCGCCGAGTGCTGCACCCACCGCGAGCATGATGCCCCATGTGCTGCCAAAGAGTGCACTCGCTCGTCGTAGATCGTCTTCATTGTCGGTGAGATTGGGAACCGATGCGCTAGTAGCTGGGCCAACAAATGATGCAAGTGCGGCGATCACGCTTTGAGACGCAAATGTGATCCAGATACCTGCCACGCCATAGAGCAATAGACCAAGCGCAGAAACAGACTGCAACACAGAAATAATGACAAGAATTTTTCGGCGATCAAAACGGTCGGCGAATGAACCCGCCACGGGAGACATGAGAAGACCTGGCAATGTCATCGATACCAACACGCATGACACGAGGAATGCTGACTTGGTGCGATCTTCTACTAGACCCGCAAGGGCGACAAATGTGAACCAGTCTCCTGCAAATGAAACAACTTGAGCACCAAACACAAGTCGAATGTCGCGGTTACGCCGCAGTAAAGAAAACATCAATTACCGTAATGATGCAAGGCGCTCAAGAGTGCGACGAGCTTCGGTCATGATCTCATCGACTACTTGCTTTGCGGGAACAATCTCATTGATTGCACCCACTGCTTGGCCAATTGCCATAAATGCTTTGTTGGTATCGAGCTTCACGTCGGGGCCAACACCGAGATGATCGATGCCAGCTTGAATGGTGGCAATGGCTTGTGCCGGGAAACCCTGAAGTTCTTCAGGGTGCTCATCGAAATGTTGTGTCCATTCGGTACGAGCAACACGACATGTTTTGCCGGTGTATGCCTTACTGATAACAGTGTCGTCTTCAGCCATGGTGAGCATTTTTTGCTTGTAGCCAGTTCCGGTGTGTGCTTCGTTCGTGGCGATGAACTTGGTACCAATCCATACAGCTTCTGCACCAAGAGCGAGTGACGCAATGAGGCCACGTCCGTCGAAGATTCCGCCTGCAGCAACAACAGGAACTTTCCCATTCACTGCATCGACTACTTGTGGAACAAGAGCCATGGTTGCAACAGTGCCTGTGTGGCCCCCTGCTTCGGTTCCTTGTGCCACTACGAAGTCACATCCGCTAGCAACGGCTGCAGTTGCATGGCGCACTTTGCCACACATTGATCCCACGAGGATGTTGTGGCTGTGAAGGAGATCGATGATTTCACGTGGTACACCAAGCCCGGCAACGTAGATGCTTGCGCCGCCTTCGATGATGGCTTGAATGTTGCGCTCGATGGAATCGGGTGACGCAGTAAGAAGGTCAACACCAAAGGGCTTCTTCGTGAGTGAACGCACGCGTGCCATTTCTGAGGTGAGAAGTTCGGTGCTCATGGGGGCTGCACCAAATGTGCCAATACCGCCGGCTTCGGACACTGCAGCCACCAAATCGCTGTACGACACTCCGCCCATACCTGCCAGCATGATGGGCAATTCAATATCGAACATTTCAGTGATGCGTGTCTTCATGCCTCTACCGTACAACGGCTCCTCGGCCGTACAGGCACCAAAAGTGATGGGCCAACGGGGGAATGTGGACCACTTTAGGCAGCGTTCAAGGGCGAAGGACTGTTGGGCTATGTGCTGCGCCGTGCGAGTTCGTACTATTGAGGAGTGGCATCCGTCGGGTGCCCATTTCAATCATGGAGGCCATCGTGGCAAAGTTGTGTGAAGGACGCGTAGCAGTCGTAACAGGAGCCGGTCGTGGCATTGGTCGCGAGCACGCGCTCAGCCTTGCAAGTCAAGGCGCAAAAGTTGTGGTCAACGACCTCGGTGGAAACATCGATGGCAGTGGTGGCGATGTAAGCCCTGCGCAATCTGTTGTCGATGAAATCAAAGGCATGGGTGGCGAAGCTGTTGCAAACGGTGACGACATTTCTTCATGGGAAGGTTCACAGCGCCTCATCAACACTGCTGTTGAAACATTTGGCGATCTCAACATCGTTGTGAACAATGCTGGCATCTTGCGCGACCGCATGCTCACCAACATGACCGAAGAAGAATGGGATGCCGTTATCAAGGTTCACCTCAAGGGAACTTTTGGTCCATCACGTTGGGCTGCTGCATACTGGCGCGAGCAAGCAAAAGCTGGCAAGCCAACATCAGGCCGCATCATCAACACAACTTCAGTGTCTGGTATCTACGGCAACCTTGGTCAAACAAACTACGGCGCTGCAAAAGCCGGTATCGCTTCGTTCACCATCATTGCTGCACTCGAGCTTGCACGTTTCAACGTCACAGTAAACGCAGTGGCACCTGTTGCACTCACACGTATGACCGAAGGTCTTGGCAATGCACCAGAGACCGACGAAGAGCGCGAAATGCGTTCACCTCGTTGGATCGCTCCCATTGTTACCTGGCTTGCATCCGATGAAGCAGCCGGTGTTACCGGTCGCATCTTCGAAGCAAGTGGACAAACACTTGCTGTTGCAGAAGGTTGGCATCGTGGCCCAAGCCATGCAC
>WLEX01000192.1 GCA_009704065.1 Actinomycetota bacterium | reverse complement strand
TTCGCGAGAAGTATTAGCAGCCAGTTGGCTCACTACAAGACTTCCAGCTGTTCCGCTACCGACAACAACAATGGGCAGACGCTTCGTCATAATTTTCTCCGAATAAATGGTGGGCTAAGAGATCTCAAAACCCGCAAGGTGTGCCGCGTCGTTATAACGCAATAAACGCCATTTGCTTCCTTGCACATGCAGCAACTCAGTCAACGAAGTATTCGTGGTGCGGAGTTCAAACTTGCCAGTTTGATGCATGTGCAAAGTATTTCGCAGCACTGCATCTATTACACCAGCATGGCAAACAACTACCACCGAATTACCAGCATTATTTATGACTGTGTGACGCAAAGCCTCCATGATTCGATCATGGAATACTGCAATTGTTTCACCTCCAGGGAAAACAACGTCATGTGGTTCTCCATCAAATCGAGGTTGACCGAATTGAGACACAAAATCCTCATATGCCATTCCATCGATCTGCGGACCAGGATCATGCTCGCCCCATGCAGCATCAGCTGACACGCTGAGAGACCCAAGGCCAGGCGCGATAATTTGAGCAGTTTCAATAGCCCGAGAATGCTTACTGGAATACAGAGCTGAAGCCTGCACATCGTGCCCACGCATCAAGCGGTCCCGCAGCAGTTCAGCTTGACCGCGACCCTTGTCGGTCAAACCTGTACACGTACGAGATCCACCGAAGAATTTCTCTACAGTGGCACGCGATTCACCATGCCGAATGAGAATTAATCGGGTGTCACTCACCCGTTAGGCCAACTTCTCTACGAACGCTTCTAACTGGCGAAGATTGCGACATTCGTACACTCCGTCAGTGTGGCTACCGTATTCTCCCACTATGGAGTCGCCTGTATTCCAATACGAACGAGGCTCAGGGTTTAACCAATAAACATGACGAGCCTTTTGACGAATCTCTTTGATAACCCAAGCTTGTGAAGCGTGATAATTATTTCGAGCATCACCCAACAGCAACACCGTCGACTTTGGATTGATCTCTTTGCCCCACTTATCCCAGAACACTTCGAATGCATGGCCATAGTCGGAGTGCCCGTCAACCCAAATGACATCGGCTTCCGTATTGATGCGGTGAATGGCCTCAGTTATGTCTTCTGTCTTCTTGAAGTAATCGGTCACTTCGTCGATGCCATCGATAAATACGAAAGCACGTACTTTGGAAAACTGGTTCGAGATCGCGTACACCAGCATCAGGGTGAAGCGCGCAAAGGCAGCTACCGAACCCGAGATATCTGCAATAACGATAAGTTCAGGCTTTGCTGGTCGTGGATACTTGAATTTCGGTTCAGCAGGAACACCGCCATAGGCCAAACTGTGCCGCACTGTGTTGCGAAAATCGAGAGGTCCTTTTCGACCGTGACGACGCTTACGTGCTAGCCGTGCCGCAAGTTTACGAGTGAGAGGTTGTAATGACTTTTTGAGATTTTGCATCTCGTCACGACTTGCATGCATGAACTCAACATCTTCAGGCAATGGCTTACGCAAAGTCTTAGCCATGGCTTCCGCACCGCGGTCGGCTACCAAGCGACGTCGAATTTCTGCTTCGACCTCTTGCTTAAATTGCTCGATACGACTGTTGTATTCGTCCTTCTCAAGACGCTCTTCCAGCTTTGTGAGATCGCCACCAACTTCTTGCTTGCTGGCATCCATCAATTTGTCGAGCATGCCGTCGAGATCGAGATTACGAAGAGTGCGATAGAGGTAATACGTTCCGCCTACAGGACGGCCAGGCTCCATACCAGCGAACCGCTGTACGGCCTGCTTTGCAAGAGCCCGCATCATGGCTTGATCACCATTCATCAGAGCATTCATGAGGATATTCATGAGTTCTTCGGGCGTCAGGCCGTCCATACCTCCGGCTCCACCATTGCCCTCGCCTTGCATCTGTGCGTCTTGCATTTGTTGCAAGAAGTCTTCGATGCTTCCTTCGCCATTTTCCGAGATGGAGTATTCAGAACCACGAAGACTGAAATACACCTCGAAGACTGTTTCGAAAGAACGCCAGTGAGCATTGTTTTTTACCAGAGTGGCACCAAGCGCATACTTGAACGCCTCGCGATCCTCGAGAGGAATATGCGAGATGGCATGCATCGCATCGAGATTTTCCGTCAAGCTGACAGGCAGGCCAGCATTACGTAATTCAACGATGAACCCGGAGAGAAGCTCCAGCATGGGAAATGTCTCCGACGATTCAGTCGTCAGACAGCTCTTTGGCTGCCTTCGCGATATCTGACTGATACTTCAAGAGCACATGCAAGGTTTCCTTGGCCTGCTCGGCGTCGATCGTGTCGACACCTAAAAGAACAAGAGTGCGTGCCCAGTCGAGGGTCTCACTCACTGAAGGAGATTTCTTCAAATCGAGTTGGCGAATGCTGCGAACAATACGAGTGATCTGATCGGCAAGCATTTCGGTGACACCAGGAACCTTGGTGAGAACAATTTCTTTCTCGCGTTCCATTTGTGGGTAGTCGACATGCAAGAACAAGCAACGACGCTTCAGCGCTTCTGACAACTCACGAGTGTTGTTTGAAGTGAGGAATACCAATGGGATTTGAGTTGCCTCAATTGTGCCCAGTTCAGGAATCGACACTTGATACTCGGAAAGAATTTCAAGCAACAAAGCCTCTGTTTCAACTTCAACGCGATCAACTTCGTCGATGAGAAGAACTACTGGTTC
Organism: Actinomycetota bacterium; assembly: GCA_009704065.1. Lineage (GTDB taxonomy): Bacteria > Actinomycetota > Acidimicrobiia > Acidimicrobiales > Ilumatobacteraceae > UBA2093. The sequence goes on along the minus strand of WLEX01000192.1, from coordinate 941 downwards.
TTTGGAGGTGATGGCTTCGAGCAATGGTCGAGTGAGCAAAAACTCTGAGCCGAAAATGTCGTCGTGGATATCTTCCCAAGAGTCAGACCCACGGTCAGCTTGGATACGAAGAAGTTGCTTCTTGTAGTTCCACTCGTACAGCGCCTTCGATTCATCGAGCCCCTCGTAGCACTGGAGACGAATCAGTTTCGCACCGGTCATTTCGGCGATGCTCTTTGCCAATTGTGTCTTGCCTGTTCCGGCAGGACCTTCGACCAAGACTGGCTTGCCCAGGCGATCGGCAAGAAATGCCACACCAGCAATGCCTTCGTCGGCCAAATAGTTGACGGCCTTCAAGCCATCGCGGACAGCTTGCACTGATTCAAAACGGGGATCCATAAGACCTACCAACCTAGTAGGAGCACTTCGAGGACAAGGTATTGGGGAGAAATGCGGTTCCTTCCATGAAAGTGGACCGCTACCCCCTAATCTTCCTACATGTTTAAGGACACGCTTGTCGTTGCTATCGGCACAGCCATGTCTCGCCTCACAGGGCTTTTAAGGGTCGTTGTATTTGGCGTCATTATTGGCCAGACCGCCCTTGCCGATGCCTTTGACGGAGCCAATAACTCACCTAACTCCATCTATGAATTACTCGTTGGCGGACTACTCGCCGCAAGCCTTGTGCCGCTCTTTACTCGGTTCGCCGAGGACGACGACGAGGAGGCAACCCAAGCAGTGGTGTCCACATCACTTGTCGTGCTTGCCATAGCAACATTGGCCGCGATCGCAGCAGCCCCACTGATCTTCCGGTTGTTCTCCCTGCATCCAAGCCCCCTCGTTGACGCCGATTTGTTTCGTCACGTGGGAACTGTGATGTCCCGAATCTTCCTCGTGCAGATTTTCTTTTATGGTCTCACCGCAATTGGTTCAGCATTGCTCAACTCGCGCAGACATTTCTT
>WLEX01000191.1 GCA_009704065.1 Actinomycetota bacterium | reverse complement strand
GCTGTTTGGTGGAGAAGCTGCCGTGGCAACCATTGTTGTAGATAGTGGGCATGTCAGACAACGCACCTTGCAACGTTGGCGTGATGTTTCCCGGTAGACCCGTCGCAGACATGGCTTGCACGATGGCATCTATCGGCGCACTTGGTGCAGGTAATTCAGGTGCGGTGGGCACAACCGATGTAGTGGACACAAGCGGATCAATAGTTGTTGTTGTATTAAGAATGGTGGGAGCAGTGGCGGCAACACCACCATTCATTGTCGGAGGATTGTTTCGAGCAAGTACTGCGCTTCCTCCCACAATTGAAATGAGAGAAACTGCCAATACCAAGGCCTTCACTCCGCGAATCGACTTATTCAGACGAATGGGGTTTTCCACTATGCGATATGACAGTTCGGATAAGGCAAGAGAAATACCAAGGCACACCAACCCATCAACAACTGTTAGTTCTTTCTCTAATGCGGCTGCACCAACAATGAGAACCGGCCAATGCCACAAGTACGCAGAGTACGAACGAGATCCCAACCACTGCAAAGGCGACACACTCAGCAACAGTCGCGGTGACCACGATGTCGCTTCACCCCCATACAACAAGACCGCGGTGGCAAGAACAGGAACCATGGCCCACGGACCAGGGAATTTAGTTGAATCCGTAAAGAGAAGAACCGAACCAATAACACCCACAAGGCCACACCAGGCGACAAGTGTTGCAAATGTGCGCGCTGCTTTTCCTTGTGCAATCGGGAGTACTGCAAATAATGCGCCGAGTGATAATTCAAAGGCACGGGTGTGCGGCGAGAAGAATGCCCAGGGCTGAGACGATTCCATCAGATTCATACACGCAATGAAAGAAGCAACAGAAGCTAGAGCCGAAACCGCACCGATACGAATTCGTAACGCTGTTCGCGATTGAGTTCCGATTCCTATACAAATAAATGCAACTAGCGCAGGCCACACCACATAGAACTGCTCTTCTACTGCAAGGCTCCAGTAATGCTGTAATGGCGATGGCGGCAATGTCGATTGCAAATAGTCTGCACCACGCTGTGCAAACACAATGTTGGAAGAAAATGTGGCAACGCCAAGCACATCTGTTGCCAGTGATCGCAAACGCAATGGCTCTAGCCAGACCCACGATGCGATCAGAGTGCTGACAGCCACTAAAGCTGATACGGGCAGAATTCGCCGCACACGTCGGGCATAAAATCCACGCAGTGAGATAGTGCCGGTGGCTTCACGCTCGTTCACTAGTAACGACGTGATGAGAAACCCAGAGACAACGAAGAAGACGTCGACCCCCACGTACCCACCAGTGATACGGGGCATTCCCACGTGGTACAAGAGAACTGCAAGAACTGCAATGGCGCGCAAGCCCTCAATGTCCGTACGCCTTTTCACTTATACGAGTATTGCCTCTGGGGAGGCCTCGGATGAGGCACGCAGTTCCTGAACTGCCTTCTTGGTAGTAGTCACAATCGGACTAGGGTTCTTCTAACCAATTAGACCATTTCCTAGGAGATACCCATGGCCCGTACCACTCGCCTGCTTGCATCGCTCGCGGCTCTCTCATTTGTTGTCGCATCATGCGGCGGCAGCTCAGATTCAGAAGCAACCACCGATGGCGCACTCAAAACCATCGCTGCTGGCAAGCTCACAGTTTGCTCCGATGCACCATATGAACCATTCGAGTTTCAAGCCGAAGACGGCACCTGGACCGGATTCGACATGGATGTTGTCCGCAAAATTGCAGAAGCAAACGAACTTGAGCTTGCAGTGACCGTGCAGCCGTTCGATGGCATCTGGCTTGCACCAGCAGCTGGCACATGCGACATGGTTGCATCTTCCATGACAATCACACCTGAGCGCGAAAAGGCAGCAGACTTCACTGCTAGCTATTTCGATGCATTTCAGTCACTTCTTGTTCGTAAGGATGATGCAGCAACGCTCAACTCCCTTGCAGCGCTCGAAGGAAAAACTATTGCTGTCCAGACTGGAACAACTGGTGAAACATTCGCCAAGGAAAATGCAACAAAGTCAAAGATTCAGTCTTTCGATGAAGCATCTGCAATGTTCCTTGCTCTTGAATCAGGCCAAGTTGACGGAGTTCTTCAAGATTTCCTTATCAACAAAGAGCGTGCCGACAAGCAGGGCACATCTGTTGTATCTGTCAAGTTTGAAGACACCCCAGAGCAATACGGCTTCGCTGTAGAAACTGGCAACACTGCACTTCTTGAAGTATTGAACAAGGGAATTGCCGAGCTTCGTGACAACGGCAGCTACAAGACCATTTACGACAAGTACTTCATCGGCTGATCATTTGATCAGTTGAATTACTAATCAGTTAGAGAGCCATGGCAATCAGTAAACGCCGTCGCGCTATGTACATGCGTTATGCACTGTACGTATCAAGCGTCGTCTTGCTGGTAGCCGTGGCTCTCTTAATTGATTGGCAACGACTCGGAAATGCAATGTTCCAATGGGACATTGTTACATCACAATTTCCCAACATTCTCACTGGTGCCGCAAAGAACACCGTGATCTTCACCATCCTGGGTTTTGCAGGCGGCCTCACCTTCGGCCTTATATTTGCACTCATGCGCCTCAGCAGCGTGAAACCATACCGATGGTTCGCTGCTACGTACATTGAAGTTTTTCGTGGCATTCCCCTACTGGTCACATTGCTCATCTTGGGTTTTGGTATCCCCATTGCCACAGGATGGAAATGGCCTAACCCATATCTACAAGGCGCCATTCCACTTTCGCTTGTTGCAAGCGCTTATATGGCAGAAACCATTCGAGCCGGCATTGAAGCAGTGCCCAAAGGCCAAATGGAAGCGGCACGTTCTCTTGGCATGTCCCATACCCGCGCTATGGCCACCATCATCATTCCGCAAGCGTTGCGCGTCATTGTTCCGCCGCTTACTAACGAATTCGTTCTCCTTATTAAAGACACGTCACTCATTTCGGTGCTGGGTGTTACGGCAGCAACAAAAGATCTTGCTCGATTCGGTCGTGATGGCGTCAATCAGACAGCTAATGCAACCCCACTTATTGTCGCGGGACTCGTGTACTTAGCCATGACACTTCCACTCACTCAATTGGTTGCGTGGATGGAACGTCGTACGAAAGCAGCAAGTCGATGAGCACAAACAATGTGGTGGAGATTTCTGCTCTGAACAAATCGTTCGGCAGCAACCATGTTTTACGTGGAATCGATCTCACCGTCACGCAAGGTGAAGTGGTGTGCATTATTGGACCATCGGGCTCTGGCAAGAGCACATTGCTACGTTGCGTGAACATGCTTGAAAAACCCTCAAGTGGAACCGTGGTTGTACTCGGAAGTGAACTCACTCATATCGATTGCGATATCGATGAAGCACGCACAAAAATTGGCATGGTCTTTCAACAATTCAATTTGTTCCCGCACATGACTGTTCTCGACAATGTATGTGTCGCTCAGCGCAAAGTTCTCAAGCGTAAAGAAGATGAATCGCGCAACATTGCGCTGTCTCTACTAGCTCGAGTTGGCCTCAGCGAAAAAGCTAATGCTTACCCAAATCAATTGTCAGGGGGACAACAACAACGCGTTGCTATTGCTCGCGCTCTTGCTATGAACCCCGATGTCATGTTGTTCGACGAAGCCACCAGCGCACTCGATCCCGAATT
>WLEX01000190.1 GCA_009704065.1 Actinomycetota bacterium | reverse complement strand
GATCGATGGTCTCATGCGTGCAGGCGCCAAGGTGGTGCACAGCGGTATTGCCGATGTTCATGCAACTGGTCATGCGCAAGCAGACGAACTAAAGACGTACCACTCCATCTTGCGACCCGAATGGTTTGTGCCGGTGCATGGCGAATATCGCCACATGCGTGCACATGCTGAACTGGCCATTGTCATGGGGGCAGACCCAAGTCACGTATTGCAGGCAACCGATGGCGACGTTGTTGAACTGTCTGATAGCGGACTTGCCTTCGCAGGCACTGTGCCAGCGAGTTACTTGTTCGTTGATGGCATCGTGGGCGATGTGGGGCAAGGGGTATTGCGTGATCGTCGTGTTCTTGCCGAAGAAGGTGTTGTTGTCATTGTGGCAACAGTCGACAGTGCATTGCACAAAGTGATCACTGGTCCTGAGGTGATCACCAGAGGGTGGGTCTATGCGCCTGAAGCCGATGACCTGCTCGACGAAGCAGAGGCTCATATTGCTACGGCACTTGTAAAGGCTCTCGATGACGGCATCTCCGATATCGACAGTCTCGAGCGCATCGTGCGTAAAGCTGCTGGCAAATTTGTGAGCGATCGCACCAAACGACGGCCAATGATCGTGCCCGTCGTCATGACTACCTAGGAAACGGTAGGGAATAGGGGGGTATCCCGAACCCCCGAACACCGCATTGGTACCCTTTTTTCATGTCTGCCAAGGGTTCTAGTTCGTCGTCTCGCTCGCGCGGGGCTGTAAAAACCCCGCCCAAGGGCAATAAGCGTCCTGCCGCCAAAACTGGCTCGAAGACCTCGGGGAAGGCATCCGCCAAGCAAGCACCTGCTGAATCGGCTGCTCGCGAAGTGGTACGTGGTCGCGAAGTCGAATTCTGGGGCGTTGGCCTCATTAGCGCCGGCGTTCTATTAGTTCTTTCTATGTATCTCCATATGGCTGGTCCATTGGGTGAAGCCATCGACACCACCTTTGGTTGGCTCCTTGGCCTCGGACGATTTGCATTGCCTGTGGTGGTTGTAGGTATCGGTGTTGCCATGGTGCGTCGCCGCAGCGTCGAACATCGTTTGCGTCTCACAATGGGCTGGGTCATCGTGGTGCTTGCACTTCTTGGCTTACTGCACATCATGAATGGCGAAGACAAAATTGTGGCGAGCGTCAATGCCATGTCGCAAGCAGGCGGATGGTTCGGTGCCATTATCGGTGAGCCATTACGTAGCACTCTTAGCTGGGCTGGCGCCTTAGTTGTTCTTATCGCCATTGCAGTGGGCGGCACCATGTTGATTACCGACACCACGTTGCCCGAGCTCGTAGTCATCGTTCGCAACTGGACTTCAAAGTTTGGTGGGGTAGCTGGAGACGCAGCGCGTCGTGCTACCACTAATCGTGATCTCGACGATTACGACACGTTGGTAGAAGTGCCAGGCGAAGAGCGCAGCTCACGAGCGCGTGCACCAAAACCAACTATTTACGACGCTGCAGACGATGAAGATTTTGCAGAACCTGCAAAGACTCCGCGCAAACAGCGTCAAGCACCTGCCGTTCCCACAAATGCAGAATTTGTTGGAAAGCCAGGAAGCAAGAGTTCAAGTTCGGCTTCCGAAGAAGCAAATATCACGGTGTCTGCGGTGCCGGGTGTGTGGACTCTTCCTAGCAACGACCTGTTAGGTCTCACTGAAGTACACGAAGTGAATAAAGCACGTGTTGCCGAACGCGGTCGTCTTCTTGAAGATTCGCTTGCGTCTCATGGCGTTGAAACTCGTCTTGTCGGTATGACCGTTGGTCCTACCGTTACTCGTTTCGAACTCGAACTTGGCTCTGGTGTGAAAGTTGCCAAGGTCACCAGCCTCAACCGTGACATTGCGTATTCCATGGCTGCAACCGACGTACGTATTTTGGCTCCTATCCCTGGCAAATCTGCTGTGGGTGTTGAAGTACCAAACGAAACTCGTCAACTTGTGTCGCTCGGCGATCTCATGACATCACCCGAAGCACGTGCGGCTACACATCCACTCGACGTGGCAGTCGGTAAAGACATTGCTGGTCGTGCCGTATTCCTCAATCTTGCAGCAACTCCCCACATGCTTATTGCGGGTGCAACAGGCGCAGGTAAATCGAGCGGTATCAACTCAATTCTCACGTCGCTTCTTATGCGGTCAACACCCGATCAAGTTCGTCTTATCTTGATCGACCCAAAGCAAGTGGAAATGGGCCAGTACGCAAAGTTGCCTCACTTGCTCACTGCACCAGTCACTAACCCGAAGAAAGCAGCCAATGCATTGGGATGGGCTGTAAAAGAAATGGAACGCCGTTACGACCTGTTGGTCGAAGTGGGCTTTCGTGATATTGGTGGTTATAACCAAGCGTTCGATAAAGGCGAGATCAACGATCCCACCGACGAAACTGCAACGAAGTACGAGCGTCTTCCGTTCATCGTTGTTGTTGTTGACGAATTAAACGACCTCATGATGGTTGCAGCGCGTGATGTAGAAGAAAGCATCACTCGTATTGCTCAAAAGGCACGTGCTGTGGGTATTCACCTCATCGTTGCAACACAGCGTCCTTCGGTCAACGTGATCACTGGCGTTATTAAGGCAAACATTCCTGCACGTATGGCATTTGCGGTGAGCAGCCTTACCGACAGCCGAGTAATTCTCGATCAGCCAGGTGCAGAAAAATTGGTGGGTAAAGGCGACATGTTGTTGATGCCTGGTAACACCAATGTGCCGAACCGTATTCAGGGTTCATGGGTCGATGAAGACGAAGTGAAAAAAGTAGTGGCTCATTGGCGTCGTCAATCTCCCGAAGTTGTGTACGTGTCTGGCATTGAAGGCGAAGAACAAGGTGGCGGCAGTGGCAGCGGTCAGGGCAGTCTCTTTGGTGGTGGCAGTAGTGGCACTGACGACGACCTAATCCTTCAGGCCATCGACATCGTGGTGCGCTCCGGAATGGGTTCCACCTCGCTATTGCAGCGCAAACTCAAGGTGGGCTTTGCTCGTGCGGGCCGACTAATGGATGAACTCGAAGAGCGTGGCATTGTTGGTCCGAGCGAAGGATCAAAGCCTCGAACCGTTCTTGTGAGCGTCGAGGAACTCGACCAATAGGAGAAACAAATGGCCACCACGGCATTCACCGAAATCACGAACGGACTGCAATTTCCTGAAGGACCGGTGGCAATGCCAGACGGCAGTGTCATTCTCACTGAAATGTTTGCGCATCGCATTACGCGCGTTGCTGCCGACGGAACCAAAACGACTGTTGCCGAAATAAATGGTGGCCCCAATGGCTTAGCGCTTGGCCCCGATGGTGCGTTGTATCTGTGCAACAACGGCAATGCATTCACTCCATTGAATGCAGGTGGGCTCACATACCCAGGGCCATTTGATGAATCGATATATGTCGGTGGTCGCGTTCAGCGCGTTGACATCGCAACAGGTGCTGTCACTGATCTGTACACACATTGTGGCGATATTGCGCTGCGTGCTCCGAACGACATTGTGTTCGACAAACAGGGTGGTTTTTATTTCACCGATCACGGGCTGCGTACCGAACGCACAGCTGATCGCACCGGCATTTATTACGCGCACATCGATGGCTCGTTCATTGAAGAAGTGGCGTTCCCTGTCGACGGCCCAAACGGTATTGGCCTGTCGCCCGATGAAAAGACTCTGTATTGGGCTGAG
>WLEX01000019.1 GCA_009704065.1 Actinomycetota bacterium | reverse complement strand
GTTCTTGCTTTGCAAGAAGCACTCACGCATGTTGTTGCCGGTTCAATCGTTTTGGATGTGGGATGCGGCTCTGGTGTTCTTGCCGTTGCGATTTCTCAATTGCGGCAAGTTGATGTTTTCGCTTTTGATATCGCCGAAAGTTCGCAACAGGCGGTGCACATAAATTCAGAACGAAACAATGTTTCGAATATCACCTGGGCCCCACAATGGGAAACCCTGAAGGCTGATGTGGTTTTGGCAAATATTCTGGCGCCCGTGTTACAAGAATTGTCGAGCAGCATTCAAGATGTACTCACCAATGGGGGATTTGTTGTTCTGAGCGGAATGCGTACAGAACAGGTGGAAGCAGTGCTTGAGCATTACGAAGAATGCAAGGAAATCTCGCGGTCAACGCTTGAAGGCTGGACTGCAGTTACTCTGCAAAAAATTAGCTAAGAGATATTGCGTGCGCGCACACCAATCGGCGCGATGAGGCGATAGCCGGCAGCATGACGTTCTTCTTCTGATTCGCCACCCCAAAAGCCGTATTCACGGTTGCGACGTGCGAAATCACGACAATCGAGCAACACGGGACATTCGGAACACACTTCACGAGCTTGCGCTTCACGGCGCTCACGTGCTTGGGGGCGTTCAGCTGCTGGAGGAAAAAAGATGGCAGATAAGCCACGACATTCGGCGACGTCGGACCAACTTGTGTCGTCCCACTCTCGGAAAGAAAACAGTTCTCCTATGGCCATGGTTGCCCCCAACTTCGCCGCGTGTTCCCACTGTAGCGGAATTGATCGGTTAGTCAATTATGTACAAGAAGATCGAGGAAACCCTTACGCCACTTGGGCGCGAATGCCAGCCGCAAAGGCCTCAACATCTTCTGGAGTGGTGTCCCAGGAGGTCATCCATCTCACTTGAGAGCGCTCCTCGTCCCAGTCCCAAAAGAAGCTCCAATCCTGAAGCTGGGTCTTTACCTCTGGGGCAAGAATGGGATACATGCTGTTGACCTGAGGAGGGGAGAGTTGCAACGACTTAATATCGCCCACCAATTCATACAACCGCATTGCCATCGCATTTGCGTGTGTTGCGGTTTCAATCCATAAGCCCGTAGACAAGGCCTCTACAAACTGTGCTGATGCATAGCGCATTTTTGAAGGTAACTGGGTTGACTGCTTGCGGATAAACGCTGCACGGGGAGACGCGACACCGCGTTTTAGCAACACAGCTTCAGCACCCATCATTGCGTTCTTTGTTCCACCGAATGAGACTGCATCGACACCGGCTCCAAATGTAAGAGCCCGAAAAGTTTCAGCATTTCCTCCCAAAGCAGCGGTGGCATTGGCAATACGTGCACCATCTAGATGAACACGCATTCCATAGGAATGAGCAACATCGCATACAGCTCTTATTTCGTCGATTGTGTACAACGTGCCCAGTTCTGTTGCCTGGGTGATGGAAACCACACCGGGTTGCACGTGATGCACATTGCCAAGAGCATGCGATACCGAATGAAGATGATCGGGCGAAATCTTTGCATCGGCGGAATCAACATCGTGCAATTTAATTCCAAGAATTCTTTCAGGTGCACCAGTCTCATCAACATTGATATGTGCCCAACTCGTACACACCACTGAGTCAGCGGGCTGCAATAGCGAACCCAACGCCACAACATTGGATCCAGTTCCGTTGAAAGTGAAAAGAACTTCTACGTCTTCATCACACAATTCTTGGAAGAGAGAAATTGCCTCTTTTGTGTGGGCATCACCGCCGTACGCCATGACATGACCGTTATTAGCTTTGTTGATTGCCTCGAGATACCGAGGATGGGTACCGCTGAAATTATCGCTCGCGAAAAAACTCTTGGGCGCAATGGGAAATGTCACGTTGCCAACTCTACTGTTCCTATAATTTCGTCATGACGAAATTAGGTCTTGATGGGCGACAGCGGGGAAATGACAAAAGATGCCGATGGTGCAGGCATGTTCTGGCCGTCCAGTCCGGCGCCGGACGACCTAAGGAGTTTTGTAGTCAACGATGCCGGCAATGGGATTGGGTGGCGCGCCAAAGAGCTACTGAACTTCAGTTATCGGAAAATGAACTTGTAGTCACACGTGACGAACTCGATTCACTGAAAGATCAAATTTTTGTTTTGCATTGTGCGGTCATTGATGCGCGCACCGATCTAGAGGCTGGCAAACACACCAAGGATTCGTTATTGGAAATCATCCAATGGTTGCTGGACGCAGCAGATCCAGTGACCACTGCCTCTCTTCTTCCATCGGTTATACGCCCATAATCTCCGTTATGTAATTTATGCGTTTATTGGTACAGCAAGGGATTCCTGAAGTTCTACCCTGCTGATGGCCACGTGTTATCTCGTAAGGTTCGTTTATGACTGCACGCATACTTGGACCCGGACAACCCTCATCTGAGGTACTCAGCACCATGGAGACCTACCGCAGCCGAGACGTGCGTTGGAGAGACGGAAAATGCTTCACACTCGCCTACAGCGCTGGACCCGAGGTCACAGCCCTAGGCGAAGAGGCGTACCGTCGCTTCTCTGGAGAGAACGCTCTCAATACCTCGGCCTTCCCGTCGCTAAAAACGATGCAAGAACAAGTGGTCGATGTGGTGACTGGCTGGACTCATGGCGACGACTCCGTAGCGGGCTTTATGACCTCTGGCGGTACAGAAAGCCTGGTGCTCGTCGTGAGAGCCGCTCGAAAGCGAGCCGAGCGTGAAGGACGCAACCTTTCCTCGATGAACATGGTGTTACCCACATCGGCCCATGCTGCTCTGGAAAAGGGTGCCGATTACTTCGATGTGGAGAGCCGCCGCGTTCCGGTGAGTGGAGACTGGAGAGCCGATGTCGCTGCCATGCGCGCCGCTGTCGACGAAAACACAGTCTTGATCGTGGGCTCTGCCCCGCAGTATCCACAAGGTGTTATTGATCCGATTGCAGAACTCGCGATGATTGCCATTGAACACAACATCAACTTCCATGTCGATGCATGCATGGGCGGTGTCACACTTCATTATTTGGAAGAGTTTGGCGAACCACTCCCCTTGTGGGATTTTCGCGTTCCAGCGGTGACATCAATTTCCGTTGACCTTCACAAATATGGTTACACATCAAAGGGTGCCGGAGTGTTGTTGCATCGCAATAAGAAATTGCGCAGTGATCAAACATTTGTTACCGATAATTGGCTGGGCGGAATGTACGGTTCGTCGGGAATTCTGGGTACCAAATCAGGTGGTCCTATCGCATCGGCCTGGGCAGTGATGCACCACCTGGGTGACAACGGCTACCAGCACGCAACACAAGTATCTCGAGCAAGTGCCATTCGTATCGCACGTCATATAGACCAGCATCCCCATCTCGTCCTTCGCGCGTTTCCCGATTCCACGTTGGTGGCATTTGGATCGCAAGACCCAGAGACTCACGATATTTTTGCCTTGGCCGAGCTGCTGATTGCTAAGGGTTGGTACATGGATCGCCAAGGTCCCCCACCAAGTATTCACCTCACAGTCAATGCCATTCATGAGACACATATCGATGAGTTTCTTCTCGATCTCGATGCCGCCGTGGCCTCTTTAGGAGATTCGAAAGGTACCGCTGGCTCCTACGCAACAACGGAGTAACTCGGCATCCCTTCCTAGCGACTACGGTATATAAAAACGTCTGCTTGGGAGAGTGTGTAGTGGCAACACTGCATCGCCGAAGGAGCAACCGCCCCGGAATCTCTCAGGCACCCGGACCAAGCAGACACAGAACGCTGGAAAGAGTGAGCTTGCTCACCGCCGACGGGGAAAGCCATTCGTGGCGAAGCTCTCAGGCACCAAAGACAGCGGGGGTCACAGAGTCAATCGGATTAGTCATGACCTCTACCCCACGCTCCCTCACCTCTCCGCAGTTTCCTGCCGACCACTTTGCGCATCGTCATCTCGGACTCAGTGAATCCGACAGAAAAGAAATGCTGTCAACTATTGGCTATTCAAGTGCCGAAGAATTACTCGAGGCCACGATTCCGCACAGCATTCGGATGCGAGCTTCAATGACTCTTCCAGAGGCTCTCCCCGAGCATGAAATTTTGCATGTTCTGCGTGAAAAATTTTCAACAGACGTTCAACGCACATCATTTATTGGTCAGGGGTATTACGGAACAATTACCCCACCCGTCATCAAGCGCAATGTGCTTGAGAATCCTGCTTGGTACACCGCCTACACGCCGTATCAGCCCGAAATTAGCCAAGGTCGCCTCGAAGCCATTTTGAACTATCAAACCATGGTGTCCGAACTCACTGGTCTGACACTGGCTAATGCTTCGTTACTCGATGAGTCAACTGCAGTTGCAGAAGCAGTCACCATGGCACATCGCATAAGCAAATCGAAATCAAACAATGTCTTTGTTGATCGCAACACACATCCACAGACACTTGCAGTATTGCAAACACGGTTAGAGCCACTCGGTATTGCAATCACAACAAAAGAAATATCTGCTTATCAGTCAGAAGATTTCTTTGCGATTGTCGTCTCGACCCCAGGATCTGATGGAGAGATTCCACCGACACAAGTATTGAGAGATCTGGTGGCATTCGCACACGGCCAGAATGCACTTGCCATTGCAATCACAGATCTACTCGCCTGCACACTGGTAATACCTCCAGGTCAACTGGGATTCGACATTGCCGTCGGGTCATCACAGCGATTCGGTGTTCCCATGGGATACGGCGGACCACACGCTGCTTTCATGGCCACACAAGAAGCCCACACCCGTGCGATGCCTGGTCGCCTCGTTGGCGTGAGTACCGATACTGCAGGGCGCCCTGCTCTTCGCTTATCGCTACAAACGAGAGAACAACACATCCGCCGCGAAAAGGCCACATCGAATATCTGTACAGCGCAGGTTTTGTTAGCAAACATTGCGGGCATGTACGGGGTATGGCATGGTCCGGACGGGTTACGTCGCATCGCTCAAGAGGTCAATGCAATGGCACAACATGCGGCACTATCGGCATCCGAATCTGGCTATGCAGTACGTCACTCTTCGCTCTTCGACACGGTGTGCATAACCAATGTTGACGCACATCTTTTGGCTCAACAGGCTCGTGATGCAGGGTTTAATATTCGTGTGCTCTCGCTAGACGCGATTTCACTGAGCGTCGACGAAACTACGACTTATGCAACATTGAATGCACTATTGATTGCAATAGGAATCTCCCCTACCACCAATGCAATTCCAGCCATTGCATCAGACCTGCTTCGCGTCGACTCCTATATGAGTCAGTCGGTATTCCATCGTCACCACACCGAAACAGAAATGCTTCGCTATTTGCGTCGTCTTGCCGACAAAGACTTGGCACTTGATCGCACAATGATTCCGCTCGGTTCATGCACAATGAAGTTGAACAGCACCACCGAGATGGAACCTGTGACTTGGTCTGAATTTTCTCAATTGCACCCTTATGTGCCTGAAGATGAGTCAGTCGGCATCCGGACAGTAATTTCTGAACTCGAAGAGATGCTCGTAGCAATCACCGGTTACGACGCTGTCAGCTTGCAACCGAATGCTGGAAGCCAAGGTGAGTTTGCAGGACTCATGGCAATTCGCGCCTATCACGCATCTCGCGGGGACACTCAGCGAGACATTTGCTTAATCCCATCCTCTGCTCATGGAACTAACGCAGCGAGCGCGGTAATGGCCGGCATGAAAGTTGTAGTTGTGAACTGTGACGACAACGGAAATGTCGACGTTCAAGACTTGCAACATAAAATTTCAAACTGTGGCGATTCGCTCGCTGCCATCATGGTGACCTACCCCTCCACTCACGGTGTCTTTGAAGAGTCCATTGGAGATATCTGCGCAATGGTGCACGATAATGGCGGGCAAGTGTATGTTGACGGCGCAAACCTCAATGCTTTGGTTGGCACAGCCCAGCCCGGAAAATTTGGTGCCGATGTCAGTCATCTCAATTTGCACAAGACTTTCTGCATCCCCCATGGTGGCGGTGGTCCAGGAGTAGGACCCGTTGCGGTTCGGGCACATCTCGCTGCGTTTTTACCTAGTGATCCTTTGAAATCTGGCTCACCGGTCGGCCCCGTATCTGCAGCAAACTTTGGATCTGCCAGCATTCTCGGAATTCCTTGGGTGTACATCCGCCTTATGGGAGCAGACGGACTTCTTCAGGCCACTACCGATGCAATTTTGTCGGCCAACTACATAGCTAAACGCCTAGACGATTCATACCCAGTTTTGTATCGCGGCACCAACGGAACCGTGGCTCACGAATGCATTCTCAACGTCGCATCTATCATTAAGAACACAGACGTCTCTATCGACGATATCGCAAAACGATTAATGGATTACGGGCTACATGCACCGACCATGAGCTTTCCGGTTGCTAACACATTGATGGTAGAGCCAACAGAAAGCGAGTCACTCGCCGAAGTGAACCGTTTCTGCGAAGCAATGATCAGCATCAGAGGAGAAATTGAATCGGTCATTCGAGGAGACATCGAAGCATCACAGTCTGTGCTTCATTTCGCTCCTCACACCGTGGAGGACATTGCCGGAGAATGGACGCGCAGCTATTCACGCGAAACCGCCCTCTTCCCTCTCCCCTACATGCGCACTCGAGGCTACTTTCCATCAGTGTCTCGTATTGACGCCGTTTATGGCGACAGAAATCTCGTGTGCACATGCTCCCCTATTGAGGAGTACGCCATGTCGCTTGAAGCAGCTACCGTACGATCGTGAGCAACAATACAAACGAGCAAAGTGACAAGTCGCCCCCCAATGTGGTGGAGCAACTTTTAAGTCTTCTCGGCAATGTTGACCCCATACAACTCGCCGGTCAGGCTGTCGATGTATCGCGTCGAACAACCGAAGCTCTAATTTTAGTTTTGGAGAATTTTGCATCAACTGTCGACAATCTGAATAAGACAACAACTCGATTGAACTCAATTCTTGATGAAGTGGAAGAACCACTCAAAAGAGTGATGCCTCAAGTAGGTGCCGCGATGAACGCCATGGCATCTATGGGTGAAGTTGCATCGCAACTCGGTGACCTCAGTAAACGCCTCGGGCCCCTCACAACACTGGCAGAAAATGCAGGTGGGTTATTCGGATTGCGCCCGAACAAGCAACCCTCTACTTCTTCTCCACAAACGGAGTAGAACAAACAACGCCAGGCAGAATGGTGCCACGCACATCTAGTTGCACGCTGTCTCCCACTTTGATCTCAGGCTTCAAGAATGCAAGTGCGATGCAGTGCCCAAGCGTTGGGGAAAAATTACCGCTCGTGACTACTCCGACATCGGCTCCATTTTCATTACGCACAACTGTGCCGTCACGAGCAGGTCGTCGTCCATCAATAGAAATTCCGTACAGGGTCCGTGAGACACCACGTGATCTTTCACTCTCTAACGCGGATTTTCCAATGAAAGACGGCTTATTCCATGCAACGACCCAATTCAATTTGGCTTGCAAAGGAGTAATCCCCTCGCCCAATTCATGTCCATGCAAAGGTAACGCCGCTTCGAGTCGCAGAGTATCTCTCGCGCCAAGTCCGGCAGGGGTCGCTCCCGCAGCAAGTAACGCTTTCCAAATAGTTGCTGCACCATCTGCAGGTACGGCAATTTCGATACCGTCTTCACCCGTGTAACCGGTACCAGCTACCACGCAGGGAAAGCCGCATACTTCGATTTCCCTCACATGAAAACGAGGAACTTGTGATGCATCAACCGATATTGCCCCCACTACCGCACGGGCAGTAGGACCCTGTACTGCAATCACGGCACGAGTTGAAGTTGTATCGGTACCTCCGATGGCAGAGACCACACCATCGGTGTTAGATGCATTGGGCATTACATCGAATACATTTTCCGAGATCCACCACACGATGATGTCATCAACCACTGAGGCATCGTCAGGATTCAACAGGTGCGTATATTGCGCACGACCCGGAGCAATCTTGGAAAGATCATTAGTGAGAGTTCGTTGTAACAGGTCGAAGGCATCAGGACCTTCCACTCGCACAGTCCCTAAATGCGAGACATCGAATATCGCAGCCTCAGTGCGACATGCTGCATGTTCGGCCAATGTTCCACTCGGATAGGCCAAAGGCATATCCCAACCACCGAACGGGGTCATCTTTGCATGGAGAAGGCGATGTTCCGCATCGAGCGGAGAAAAGCGCATGTCAGATTGCGACATCGGAAATATCGTCAAGACCGGCGATCAATGGGCGAAGAGAGATGATGTGTCGGTCCACTTCATCACGCACACTCGACATAGGAAGAATATTTAAGACACCTTGTCCGTGTCGCAATACGTCGATCAGCTCATCGCCATCACACAAAACAACTGAAGATCCATCAATGACCAAATGAGCAGCTGAAATATCGGTCTCAACATGTTCGCGCAAATAATCAAAAACGTCTCGGATGGATTCAAGACGAATACCCGCATCGAGCAACTTCTTAATGACCTTTAGTTCGAGCAAATCTCGATATGTGTATTGACGGCGGCTACCGCTACCCGTGGCATCAGTTGCTGTGGGCCGTACCAAATCAGTGCGTGCCCAATAGTCGAGCCTGCGGTACGTGATGCCAACAATCTCTGCAGCTTGCGTTCCACTAAATGTTTCAGTCTTCATATCTTCGTCCTTTTAGGCAGCTCGCTATTACAAGCGGGAAACTACGCGGGTGTAAGACGCTACGGCCCACACCGGAGTTCGTCAAGGAAAAACTATTCGAAGTCTTCTGGGGATATATTTTCGATGAAATCGCGGAATTCGTCGATTATTTCGGTCTGATTGGCAGAATCATCCTCCACAGACAGCACTTCACCAACCAAATCGATGAGGTCGTCTAGGACATAAATGGGACATGAGGCCCGAAGTGCCAGTGCAATCGCGTCTGAGGGCCTGGATGAAACCGTTGTTTCGCCTCCCCCATCGCCGAGCAGAATCAATTCTGCATAGTACGTCCCGCTAGTGACATGGGTGATCACGACCCTCACTAAAGAAATCGATACTTTCTCTAGCGCTAATACAAAAAGATCGTGAGTCAAGGGACGCGGCGTTTTCTCATCATCTAATGCAACCTTGATTGATGCAGCTTCAGGAGCACCAATGAAAATCTCAAATTGACGGCGAGGTGCGTCTTCTTCTCTCAGTGTGACAACCGGCGTGTTGGTCAGGCGATCGACTCGAACTCCGCGCACAGATAATGACTTCATGGTTACTTCGGTTCGGTTAACTGTGCAACGTCACGCATCAACAAAGAACTACGCAATTCGCTACCGAGTTCTATGAACTCAGCCAGCATGTCTAATGCTTCATCTCGAGCCGCAGGATTTCTCTGACGCAGCAGAGGCAAAATTCGCTGCTCGAACAAACTCAATTCTCGGTCGGCAGAAGATTTCCACGCCCTTAGATGACGAATATCTATTCCCATCTCTTGGAATCGACCTGCTACTCGAGCGATATTGGCAGAATGTGGATCAAAGAAAGTGGTGTCTCCGACATCGTGCCCATTGACTAGTCCGGCACCTTCGAGCTCTTTCAAGAATGACTGATTGATATCGACCTGCTGCAACAACTCATCTCTTGGAATTGATGCTGTTTGATCGTTGTGCTTCAGTGCTTCTTTCCGAAGTGCTCGTTTTTGTGCTGCCGGAACAATGGGATCTTGGTCGAGGCTCTGTTGCACAGGCGCAACCACGGCCGGACGAGGCACTGCTGCTCGCGCAGCCGGATGACCAGAAGTTACCAATTCTCCAACGAAAGCAAGATCACGACTGATGTCTTGTGAATCATCTTCCAGTTTGTCCTTAATGATTCGAAGCGGCAGATAGTTCGTACGTTGTTCACGCAAAATAAAACGCAGTCTCTCGACTTCGCCATCGGTGAACTTTCGATATCCAGAAGGAGTGCGTTCGGGCTCGATCAGACCCTGGCTTTCTAAAAACCGAATCTTCGAAATAGTGACATCGGGAAACTCTTCGAGCAGGTGGGCTAGCACTTCACCAATGGAAAGATAATCACGTTCGTTCATGGCAGGTCTTCTACGCTTTCAAAAAACACGAGGCGGAATTTGCCCACTTGAAGTTCGTCGCCTTGTTGCAATTCAATTGAATCGACTCTGGTTTGATTGACATAGGTTCCATTTAAAGAACCTGCATCCGTGACTATGTATCGGCCATCTCCATGATGAATTTCACTATGTCGTCTCGACACAGTGATGTCATCAAGAACAATTCCGGAATCTGCATGACGACCAAGCGACGTAATTGCATCTGTCAACACAAAATACTGTCCCTCTTCTTCTCCACCGCGCACTACCAAGATTGCAGTACCTGTAGCTATTTCGTCGAGATCGACACTGATGTCATCTTCGGGACCAGGTGCATCTTGGAGAGGATCAACTTTGGTCAAGGTAATGGTGTGATCTTCTGCGATATCGAGCACCGCACCACACGCTGAACAGAAAGCAGATACTGGCGGGTTCCTATGTGCACAACGATTGCAGAAAACGTACGACATAAATTTAGGCTCCGGTAAGAGCTTGATATTCCTCGGGTGACATGAGTACAGACTCATCGATGGTCGAGAATTCAACAACGCAAATCCAACCATCTCCGTACGGATCTGAGTTCAACAATTCAGGAGTCGCGGTCAACAAGTCGTTAATACTCACAACGCGACCTGCAATCGGTGCATACACGTCGTTCACGCTCTTCGTGCTTTCAATTTCACCAAGACCATCATGTAACGAAATCTCTGAACCGACTTCTGGCAACTGGATATACACAATGTCGCCCAACGCATCTTGCGCATAGTCGGTGATTCCCACTTTTGCTTGGGAACCGTTTATTGAGACCCACTCGTGGTCTTTGGTGTATTGAAGGTGGGAGGGAACGTTCACTCCCCTAACGGTACTCGTTTCGCCCTTCGGCCTGATGCCAAATGGTTCTTGACGGTAGGGATGTAGTCAAAGAATGACTTATAAGAAACCAG
>WLEX01000189.1 GCA_009704065.1 Actinomycetota bacterium | reverse complement strand
TTTGGCTGCAGTTGAAAATTTTGTCAATGCTCGAGCACGTGCATTGAACGCTGAAGAACTCATCACAGTTCTCGACGCTCATTTCGCAACGCAGGATTATGCGTACTGGACCTCGCGATTCGATACAGAAGATGTGTGGTGGGCTCCATTGAACTCAATTCCTGAAGCAGTAAACGATGCACAAGTGATTGCATCGGGTGCCTTTGTAGATATGACTCCACAACCAGGTGAAGCGCCATATCGAGCTGTTAACTCTCCCGTTGATTTCAGTGGGTACACACCTACATATGGCCCTGTGCCGCAACTTGGCCAACACGAACCGAAGTGGTGATTAAAACTGTGGTGGGCGCTTGTCGCGCAGCGCAGCAACACCTTCGCGGTATTCCGCTGTTTGGGTTGCGTCGTTAATCAAGGAAATTGATTCATCGATTGATGCGCCAACGTTGTGGCGAATGAGGTCACGATAAATCTGAGCCTTAGTGGTGGTTACTGCATGGGGGCCAGCAGAAATTGCAACCGAGTGTGCCCATTGTTGTGCCATGGTAAGTGCGCCAGGACCATCGGGGGCAACACCGTTCCATAAACCCCAGTCACGAGTCTCGTCGCCCGTAAAGATTCGCCCCGAAAGCAGTACATCGTTCGCGCGAGTGACACCAATGATGCGCGGCAGTGTCCAACTCATGCCGTATTCGGCAGGAAGCCCGAGTTTTGGTGCGGCGGTCGTGCATTTTGCTGTGGCAGAAATGAATCGCAAATCACAAAACAATGTGAGAGCAAGACCGATACCAGCACACGCACCGTTAATAGCGGCAACAACGGGGACACGAAGTCCGAAATGCCATGCAAGGTCGTGGTTGAATTCGCTCGGAACATTGGTACCGGGATTTGCAATATTCACTGATTGGCCGGGGTCGTAGCCGCCTCGATCTGCGTGACCAGCAAGTGCATCAGAATCGCCACCCACGCAAAACGTATTGCCTTCGCCAGTGATCACGATGGCACGAATAGATGAGTTGGCATCGAGTTCTGCCATCACTGTTTTGTATTCGGCGTGCATGCGACCAGTCCATGCATTGTGGCGATGTGGTCTATTGAGCGAAACGGTGGCAACTGCGCCATCGATAGTGACGAGAACCGTGTCGGTCATCGGGGATCGCGTCCCCAAATTGCATGCAATATTTGATCGGTGTATTCCGGACGACACACAAAAAAGTCGGGCAACCATGTGTCGGGAGAGTTGTATTGCAGCGGAGAGCCGTCGATGCGACTCACATGGAGGCCTGCAGCAAGCGCAACGGCGGCAGGTGCTGCAGAATCCCATTGATACATGCCACCGTCGTGCACATATATGTCTGCTTCGCCCATGAGAATCGACATTGCTTTTGCGCCGGCACTGCCAAGGCGATACGCATCGCAATCGAGATGTTCATGTACTAACACTGCGGCATATGGCGCGCGATTGCGTGATGTGACAAGACGTGGTTTGGCGCCCTCTTTGGGGGGAACTGCAATGGCTGGGTCTGTACCGAATACGGCATCGATACTGGGAAGCGACACTGCACCCGCAGTTAATGCATCGCGTTCCCACAATGCAATATGCACCGCCCAGTCGGCGCGACCCTCTCCATATTCATTGGTGCCATCGAGCGGATCGACAATCCATACGCGATCAGAGGACAAACGACGTCGATCATCGGCACCTTCTTCAGACAGCACTGCATCGTGAGGTCGTACTGCTGCAAAGGCTTCCATGAGAAAATTATGGGCGAGCATGTCGCCTGAATCTTTGAGTTGCCATTGAGTGGTGCCACTCTTAATAGTTGTTTCTCTGTGCTCAACGAGGAGTTGGCCAGCAACGCGCGCTAATTCAATCGAGAGTTCGTGATCGTTCAGTGATTGCCACGACGCAAACAGTTCTGTATTGGTCACTGTTGTCCGCGAGACAGATCGAGGGTTTCACGAACAAGTGAACGCACCTCGGCTTCGTTGGCGCCGGCATCGATGAGCTGACGAATGCGTTGTTCCACTCGTTCGGCAGCTACTTCATTAAACGCATCGAGTCGACGCGACGAAGTGGTAGCGGTCACCGCCATCAAAATGATTGCAGCGATTGCAGTAATCATTCCGAATGTGAGTACCCAACCTTCATTATTGCCGGCAATAGACGAAACGATGAGCGAGGGAATTCCGGCGAGGAATAGCCCGAAGCACACTGTTCGAATAATGCGTAGCGACATGATGATTACCTGCTGAGTGGCTTGTATTTGATGCGGTGTGGCTGATCGGCGGCAGAACCAAGTTCTTTGTGTCGCCATGCTTCGTACTCAGAGAAGTTTCCTTCAAACCAACGCACTTGACTGTCGCCTTCGAAGGCCAAGACATGTGTGGCAATGCGGTCGAGGAACCATCGATCATGACTAATGACTACTGCACAACCAGGGAACTGATCGAGCGCATCTTCAAGCGCACGCAATGTGTCGACGTCGAGGTCGTTCGTAGGTTCGTCGAGAAGCAGTACGTTTCCACCGCGCTTGAGAACCTTTGCAAGGTGAACACGGTTGCGTTCTCCACCGGAAAGATCGCCTACCAATTTTTGTTGGTCGGCACCTTTGAAGTTGAAGCTTGCAACGTATGCACGGCCGTGAATTTCCCGTCCGCCCACCTTCATGTGCTCAACGCCTTCAGTGATTTCTTCGTACACCGATTTTGCATCGTCGAGGGAGTCACGATTCTGGTCGACATAACTGAGCTGCACGGTGTCGCCAACAGTGACGGTGCCAGAGTCGGGAGCTTGCTGGCCAGTAAGCATGCTGAAAAGAGTTGTCTTACCAGCACCGTTTGGTCCGATGATTCCTACGATTCCTGCTGGTGGCAATGAAAAGGACAAATCTTCGATGAGCAAACGATCACCGAATCCCTTTGTCATGTGCTCCACCATGATGACGTTGTCACCAAGACGAGGGCCTGCAGGAATATGAATTTCTAACTTGTCAGGGCCACGCTCTGCAGCCATCGCTTCGGCGTGCAACTTGTCGTAGGCCGCAAGACGTGCCTTACCTTTTGCTTGACGTGCCTTCGGCGACATCTTGACCCATTCGAGTTCGCGTTGCAGTGTGCGTGTGCGAGTGTCGTTTTGCTTTTCTTCGCCTTCAAGTCGTGTTTGCTTTTGCTCAAGCCACGATGTGTAGTTGCCTTCGAAGGGGAAGCCACGGCCACGGTCGAGTTCAAGAATCCAACTAGCCACATTGTCGAGGAAGTAACGGTCGTGAGTAATAGCCACCACAGTGCCGGGGTATTCCTTTAAGAAGCGTTCGAGCCAGTCGACTGATTCGGCGTCTAAGTGGTTGGTGGGTTCGTCGAGCAACAACAGATCGGGGCGTGACAGCAGCAAGCGACACAAAGCAACGCGACGCTTTTCACCACCGGACAATTTTGAAACATCTGCATCGTTTGGAGGGCACCGCAATGCGTCCATGGCGATTTCTACGTTGCGATCAAGACTCCATGCATCTGCCGCTTCGATCTTTGCTTCAAGCTCTGCCTGCAGTGATCCCACTTTGTCGTAATCGGCATCGGGGTCGCCCCACATGGCCATCACTTCGTCGTAGCGGGTGAGGAGATCGCGAATGGGGGCAACGCCGTCCATCACGTTTCCGAGTACGTCCTTACTTATGTCGAGCTGTGGCTCCTGCTCAAG
>WLEX01000188.1 GCA_009704065.1 Actinomycetota bacterium | reverse complement strand
GGCGCTTACTGGCAGTGTGATGCAAATGGTGAACCACGGTGTTTCCACCGGTGCATTGTTTCTACTTGTCGGCATGATCTACGAACGCCGTCACACGCGTGTCATTGCAGAACTCAAAGGTATTCAAGCTGTTGCCCCTATCTTTGCTGCCGCATTTATGGTGGTCATGCTGAGCTCCATTGGCGTGCCTGGGCTTAATGGTTTCAACGGAGAATTTCTTATTCTCATTGGCTCGTTTGAGTCCGCTCGTTGGTGGACCATCGTGGCCGCCACTGGTGTGATCTTGGCGGCGCTCTACTTGTTGTGGGCCTACCAACGTGTTTTCCATGGCGAGCCCGATGAAGCAAATTCAACATTCGCCGAAATGACATGGCGTGAAGGAACTCTCATCATGGTCTTCATCGCGTTGATTGGATTCACCGGTCTGTATCCAAAGCCAATGATTGAACGAATCGAACCAAGTGTCGACAAATTGATTGAGCACGTTGTGTCACACAGTGATTACAAGACACCAGTGCATGCTCATGAGGGAGGCGAATAATGTTCGCAGCAAATCTTGTTGGGCCCGATGTTCCGTGGGGCGACCTTGCACCACTTTTGGTACTTCTGTTCGGAACGTGCACATTGTTGTTGGTGGGATCGCTGACCCCTACCTGGCCACGCCGTGGGTATGCATGGTTTACCGGAGCTATTGCTGTTGTAGCACTGGTTCTGAATTGCATTAAGTGGAACGATCTTTATTACGTCACTGGTGAGACTATTTTTGGTGATTCGTTAGCGCTCGACAGGTTCTCTGTTCTTTCCGGAATCATTATCTGTGTAGCAATTATTCTTGCCACACTCTTGTTGTCGTCATACGTACATCGAATGAATGCCGACGGGCCAGAACTATTTGCACTGATTCTTACTTCGGCTATCGGAGCCATGGTGATGGTGGCTGCAAACGATCTCATCGTTTTGTTCCTCGGTCTTGAGACTCTCAGTTTGTCGTTGTACCTACTTGCTGCAAGTAACCGCGGTCGCGACCAGAGCCAAGAAGCCGGCCTCAAGTACTTCGTACTCGGTGGATTTTCGTCTGCGTTTTTCTTGTATGGCATCGCACTTGTGTACGGCGCAACAGGTAGCACGAAGATTTCAGGAATTTCCTCGGCACTGTCTTCCTCTGTTTCCATTCATAACGGCGATGCAATGTTGCTCGTCGGAATCGGAATGCTTCTGATTGGTTTTGGCTTCAAAGTCTCAGCGGCACCTTTTCAAGTATGGACACCTGATGTGTATGAAGGTGCTCCCACCCCGATCACTGCATTCATGGCATCTGCCGGAAAAGTGGCGGCATTCGGTGCGCTACTGCGTGTTCTTCTAGTCGGATTCCCCACTCGCGTCGACGACTGGCGCCCCGCTATTTGGGCACTGGCAATTGCCACAGTTTTTGTTGGTTCCATCCTTGCGGTGCTCCAGACAAACGTAAAACGTATGTTGGCGTACTCATCAATTAGCCATGCTGGATTCATTCTGATTGGTGTCGAGGCTGCAGGGCACGCTTCAAGTGACGGTATGGCCATGGCAATGAATTACCTCGCTATGTACACCGTTCTGGTGATGGGTTCCTTCGCAGTTGTTCTTGCCGTATCGGGAACTTCAGATGGCGAGACAAGCCTGAGTGATTTCAAAGGACTCGCCAAACGTCGACCGTCTCTCGCTCTAGCTTTCAGCATTCTCTTGTTTGCACAAGCCGGTGTGCCTTTCACTGCTGGCTTCGTAGCAAAGTTTGGTGTTATCAAATCTGCAGTAGAAGCACACTCGTATGCGCTTGCCATTGCGGCCATGGTTGCTGCAGTAATCGGCGCGTTTTTGTACCTTCGCATTGTGGTGAGTATGTGGCTCGAGGAGCCAGCAACATCAGAAAAAATTTCTGTTGATGTTGCAACAGTTGCAGTAATCGTCATTGCAGTGGCATTTACAGTAGTTGTGGGATTCTTCCCAGACATGGTGCTGAACGCCACGCGACTTGCACGTTTCGCGCCTCGGTAATTAACTACATTGCGCGACAAGCGCATCGAAGAGACCTTGATGTGCTGAATCTGTTTCAGCGGTGTCTTCAGGATGCCATTGCACACCCACGACCCAGGTATTGCCTTCTAGTTCAGCAGCTTCAATAGTTCCATCGAGATGGGTGCCGACCACCCGCAAACCAGAACCCACTTGTTCGATTGCTTGGTGATGAAACGAATGAACCAAAGGACTGTGAGATTTCATTGCTACTGCGGTTCGCGAATCAGCAACTAATTGAACCTCATGCATTGTGTCGCGATGATCTCGTGTCGACTCAAGGTGTTGTACCAATGTGCCACCTAATGCAACATTGAGAATTTGTAAACCGCGACAGACAGCGAGAATGGGTCGCGAAGTAGACAGAGCATGACGAACTGCTATCAGTTCGAATTGATCAATGAGATCATTAACGCCGTATAACTGCGCGCGCTCTGATTGGCCATATTGAGTTGGGTTAACGTCTCCGCCACCCAAAAGCAATAAGCCAGAACATGCATCAAGAGATGCTGCGATTTCGTCTGCATCGGAACTAGGGGGAATAACAATAGGAATGCCACCAGCTCGACGAACGGCATCGATGTATGTCATTCGAGTGACGGCAACTTCAGATCGTTGACCCGCAGCTTCGGGACTAATGCGACCAGGTATTGCAATAAAGGGCTTGGTCATCCCGCGCTAACTTCTTCGGCTGCATATCCAGCTGCACGAACCGATTGCAGAACGGCTTCGGCGTGATCACGTCCTCGCACTTCGAGCACCACTTGCACACCAGTTTCACGAACATGAAGATCGACACCTTCTCGCATGTGTTCCACCTCCACCAGATTGGCTCCAGTATTTGCAAACAGGGTAAGCAGTGCAGCTAAACCACCAGGTCGGTCTGAAATGCGGACATAAACCAAGAGACGACGTCCCGCTCTCGTCTCGTTACGACGAATCAATCCGGGCAGAATACCGAGATCAACATTTCCTCCAGAGAGCACAACGCATGTTGTGCCGTTTGCTGCTGGCTTTATTTGGCCGCTCATGAGAGCAGAGACACCAACAGCACCGCCACCTTCTACATAAAGTTTTCCGCGATCCATGAGTAACACCATGGCATCTGCGACAAGATCTTCTTCCACAACAATGACGTCGTCAACATATTGTTCAATGAGTGGACGAGTAAAAGCACCTGGATTTTTTACCGCAATACCATCGGCCAAAGTGACAATGGGTCCATCGGGTGCAGGTGTACCGGCATATGGCGCGCATGCTCGTACTTGAATGCCGACGATTCGAATCTTCGGATTGATGTGCTTGAGAACCATGGCAACACCGCCAGTGAGTCCACCACCACCAAGTGGTACCAGCACTAACGACAAATCAGAAATGTCTTCTGCAAGTTCGAGACCGAGTGTTGCTTGCCCTGCGACAACCATTGGGTCATCGTACGGATGACAAAAATTCATCCCGGTTGCATCGGCACGAACTTGAGCAAGTGCAACAGCATCAGACAACGTGTCGCCACCTTCGCTCAATGTTGCACCGTAGGAGCGCACGGCTTCCATTTTCGATAGTGATGCACCAGCAGGAACAAAAATTTCACACGGCACACCAAAATGTTTTGCTGCAAATGCAATTGCTTGCGCATGATTACCTGCGCTGCCCGCAACGACGCCACT
>WLEX01000187.1 GCA_009704065.1 Actinomycetota bacterium | reverse complement strand
TCCGAAACGCACATACAAAGACATGTCGGACAAACCCGAGATGATTATTGCGCTCACACCGTTTGAAGCATTGTGTGGTTTCGACAGCGTCACAGCTTCTGTAGGTCGTTTGAAGAAATACGGATGGCACGACGAAGCAGAACAACTACGGACACATGGCATCAAGAAATACATGCAGTGGGCTTTTGCACAAAAACAACTGCCATCGTTAGTCGACGTGCCCGATTGGCTCTCACATATCGAATCTCTGTACCCGAATGATCCCGCTATTCGTGTTGCGCCGTTGCTCAATCATGTGTCGCTTAATCCTGGTCAAGTGTTGTCGTTGCCAGCCGGAAACCTTCATGCGTACCTCAACGGCGCTGGCCTCGAAGTAATGGCATCGTCAGACAACGTGGTGCGCGCTGGCTTTACAACGAAACACATCGACGTATCCGAGTTGCTTGCAGTTGTCGATGCCACCCCACTTGCTGAACCCATCGTTATCCCCATGATCGACGAGGAATGGACTCACTACACGTCGCCAAGCCCCGCATTCGATGTAGCAAGCTTCGGCTGGGTGAACCAAGCAGTGATTACACCGTCACCACACAGCAGAATGATTTTCGGAACAACCGATGCCAATGCACCTCAACCGCACATGATGTATGTGCCGGCTGGAGAATCTCTCACTGTTACTGGCCCACCCAAAGCACGTTGTGTGTCGTGGGTGTTTACACAGAACTAGTTATTGATGGTCTTTCGGATCTCGACAATTTTTTCAGCCGAATGGTTTGCGTCGTCGCCTTTTTCATCCATCAACTGAGAACGATCTCGCGCAGCTTCGCGTTCCGCTAATGCAGTATCGGCACGAGCGATTGCGGCATCGGTGCCATGTTCGTTAATGAACTCTGCCCACTCCACTAGTGCTTCGACCATCTCGCGTTCTGGTACTACAGCAACGTTGCGTCCCTTTACAAAAAGGTGACCGCGCTTGTTACCAGCCGCAATTCCAAGATCTGCTTCACGCGCTTCTCCGGGGCCATTCACGACACATCCCATTACTGCAATTTGCAGTGGCAACTTTTTATCTTCGAATGCTTTCATTGCGCGGTTTGCAACGTCGATCACATCGATCTCGGCACGTCCACAACTGGGGCACGCAATGAGGTCGACGTTCTTGCGTTCGCGAAGACCAAGTGCTTCAAGAAGTTGACGTCCGGCACGAGCTTCTTCCACAGGATCAGCAGTGAGGCTGTAGCGAATGGTGTCGCCGATTCCCTCGAGCAGCAATGTCGAAATTCCGGCTGTTGCTTTAATAAGACCTGCAGGCGGCGGACCAGCTTCGGTAACCCCAAGGTGCAATGGAATGTCGGTGGTGTCTGCAAGCATGCGATACGCCTCCACCATGAGTGGCACATTGCTTGCCTTGACAGAAATCTTGATGAGGTTGAAATCAACTTCATGAAAGTATGCAATTTCTTGCATTGCAGATTCGACCATTGCTGCCGCAGTGAGTCCGCCGTACTTTTCATACAACGCCGGATCGAGCGAACCACCATTAACGCCAATACGAATTGCCAAATTGCGATCACGAGCCTCAGAGGCCACAGCCTTAATATGATCAGGCTTACGAATATTGCCCGGGTTCAAACGAAGACCGTGCACGCCAGCCTCCATTGCCGCAAGCGCCATCTTGTACTGATGATGGATATCGGCGATGATCGGAATAGGAGAACGCGGCACGATCTGGGCTAATCCTTCGGCCGCCTCTTGTTCGTTACATGTGCAACGCACGATGTCGCAACCAGCTGCAGCAAGTGCATAGATCTGTTGAAGTGTTCCTTCAACGTCAGCGGTTTTCGTGGTGGTCATCGATTGCACCGTGATAGGTGCACCGCCACCGACAAGTACTTTGCCGACCGAGATTTGCTTTGTTGTTCTGCGCTCAAACATCTCTATCAGTGTGGCACTAATTCGGGTCAATTACCCGAGTGGCTGGGTTATATCGAGGTACAAACCAGTGAACATTAGGAGTGACAAAAGCCCGATAACCACCATGGCAACGGGGACCATCTTGTTGATATCAGCCACATAGCGACGATTCTTACGAGAACGAATGCGTTCGTAGGTGGCAATAGCGGCATGGCCGCCGTCGAAGGGCAACAACGGGAACATGTTGAATACGCCCACAAACACGTTGACGCTGGCAAGAAGTACGAGAACACCTTTGAGCCCGTCGGACTTACCAATGGTGCCGCCCACCTCGCTAATTCCCACCACCGTGGTGGGTCGAGTCTCAATGGTGGCCTCAGATGATTTCGTGATGTGACGGATCGAGTTCATGGGGTTCAGTGCCACAACGACGCCCTTGACCGAATCGACCATGGTGGATCCGATATCACTAATTGCGCTCGAGGCAGAAGCCGCGACTCCCAGAGATTTCCATCCCCAATCGTCGGCCCAAATTCCCAAATAGGCACGACCAGTTTTTGTGGGGTGTTTGGTTAACACCACATCGACGGTCTTTTCTATTCCACTACGCGAGTACACCACAGGAATGGTGTCGCCTACTGCGTGGTCGATAATGGCTGCAGACACGCTGTTGTAATCGGTGACTGCTACCCCGCCGATGGAAATAACAATGTCATCAACTTTGAGTCCTGCGATTGATGCAGGGCTGCTCTGTGTATCGACATTACGAATACGTGAAATACCCGTGTTTTGCTCTCTGCCGCTTGAAGTGAAGACCGCGAAAAATAAAACAAAAGCGATGATCATATGCATCAGTGACCCGGCGGTAATTACAAGCAAACGTCGCGGGTACGACTTCGAACGATACGCACGTGGTTCGTCGTCGGCATCTACCTCATCAACATTGTTCATGCCAATAATTCGAACAAAGGCACCGAGCGGCAAAGCACGAACGCCATATTCCACTTCACCACGTGTGGTGCTCCACACGCGTGGACCAAACCCCATAAAGAATTGTGTGGCCTTCATACCTGTGAGACGAGCGGTAGAGAAGTGACCCACCTCATGGAGAAAAACCGACACCAATAAACCCACAACAAATACGAAGGTCCATGGACTACGAACAGCCAAGAGAACGAGCAGACCAAGAATGACAACGCCTACTAATTTGCCCGACTTTGATGCCTCAGGCGTATCGGTTTCGGCAGCGCCACCAGCAGCCATCTCTTCGCGAAAGCGTTGATAAAAATTGTTCATTGAGAAAGTACTTCTATAGCGAGTCGGCGACCTTCGGCATCGGCAGCCAAAACGTCGTCGACAGATGTTGGCATAGAAACCGTGAACTTTTCCATCACCTGTTCCACCATGCGCGCAATATCAGACCATGTGATTCGATTCGCCAAGAAGGCTTCCACCACTACTTCATTCGCTGCTGACAAGGCAGCAGGCGCCGTACCGCCAGCACGACCTGCGGCATACGCCAGGTCGAGACAACGGAAGGTTTCACGGTCGGGAGCTTCGAAGTCGAGGCGTGACAACGTGCTCCAATCGATACGACCAAATGGTGTTGCGATGCGATGGGGATACCCGAGTGCATATCCGATTGGCAAACGCATATCCGGCATTGATAACTGAGCAATGGTAGAACCATCGGTGAACTCGACCATGGAGTGCACAACCGACTGGGGATGCACCACCACATCAATCTGATCGAAGGACACACCAAATAGCTCGTGTGCTTCGATTACTTCGAGGCCCTTGTTCATGAGCGT
>WLEX01000186.1 GCA_009704065.1 Actinomycetota bacterium | reverse complement strand
AGCAACAACAACTCGTACCAGTGAAAAGGCCACAAGAGCTTCTGAGATTGTGAGCCCTTGCACCTGAAAAACTACTGCGGATGTCCATAGACATAAAAAGCCAGCGGCCAAAGTTGTGAGAGACGACACAAAGATTGACTTCCATCGATGACGCAATAAATGCACTAGACCAACACGCATCTCTTCAGAGAAAGTAACTGGCTGAGTGCGCTCTACCCCGCTGCGTATTCGCACATAACGATGCGGAACTTTTCGAAGCGCAAAGAGTCTGATTCGATTTATGCCGCGCCCTACGGCAGAAAAAAGATAAGGCACCCGCAGTGCAAGCCACCAAAACACTAACGAGAAAATAATGAGGGGTACTCCCACCGAGACTGCGAGTGTCTCTTCAAAAGTTGCCGTGCCCCGAATCACTGGCACGATCAAAAGCACACTTGGCAAACCCCACGTTGTAAATGATGGAACGACAGCAGTGGCAATGATTGATGATGCAATTGTTAAGTGCGCGATGCCCCACGAGTTGAACATGCGAATACGCATTCCTGTTCCCACTACTCCACCACCGACGACAATGGCATATCCAGCAGCTAGAGCTGACTGATCTGTCATCACTGCTTGCCGTAATGAGACTCCTGGCGAACATGCAGTAAGAAAGTATCCACGTGCAATAACCATTACTGCGCCAGCAAGCGCAAGGGGTAGAAGTGCAAAACGCGGCAGATCAATGAGGCGTTGCCAAATATCGGCAAGAATCTCCCGCTGAAAAAACACAAAGGTCAGCGCTATCACCAGTGTCACAATGGGTGCAGTCGCTTTACGCATGAGAGTAAAACGGTATCTCCGGTTCACAAAAGCGGGCTGAGATTTTTGGCTCCCACCGTTCGAGAAGAGATGTGCTGAAACTATTTCTTCGGCTCGTGGGCGAGAACTTTGAGCAACTCGCCAATGAGGTGATGTCGTTCTGCGGGATGTCGCAATGGCAGGTCCCTCACCACTGAATATTCATTTCTTCGCCCAACCTTCGACACCGTGAGGTACCCCACCTCGACGAGATCAGAGACAATTCGATGCGCCGCTCGTTCTGTGATTCCCACCTGAGAAGCAATGTCGCGGATTCGGATTTCCGGTTCAGCGGCAATCGCCAGAAGGGCATGAGCATGGTTCGTAAGAAAGGTCCACGTGGGTTCAGGAGCTGCATTCACAACGCCATTGTGTCATATTTGCTGTCATTTGATACCTGATACATAAGTCATGTATTATGAGACATATGAACTCTTGGAACCTCGCTGTCGAAAACCTCACGTCTCCCCCGGTGCTTGCATTTGTGTTGGGGGCTCTCGCCGTAGTTTTGCGTAGCGATCTCCGTCTCCCAGACCCCATCCACACATGGATCTCTACGTACCTATTGCTGGCAATCGGTCTCAAGGGTGGCCACAGCATCAAGGATTCAGATGTAGCGAGTCTGGTGTCGCCCGCTTTGCTCACTCTTGCTTTTGGTATTGCAATCCCAGCGATCATTTTTTTTGTCACCACGAAAGCATTGCGATTGAGTGCACCCGATGGAGCATCTATTGCAGCTCACTATGGTTCTGTTTCGGTTGTCACGTTTACAGCAGCAATGATTTTCGCTGCCGAGGCTGACTTTGCAACTGAACCGTTCATGACGTCACTGGTAGCGATTCTTGAAATTCCCGGAATCGTTGTCGCACTTGTTCTTGTAAGCATGAAATCAGCAGGTGTCAATTGGCGAACTGCAGTTCATGAAGTGCTCACTGGTCGAAGTGTTCTCTTGCTGGTAGGTGGATTGATCATTGGCGTCATCAGCAGTGAAAATTCATTTAGTCGTATCGAACCATTCTTCATTGGAATGTTCTCGGGTTTGCTTACTTTGTTCCTTCTCGACATGGGTGCAACTGTTGCAACACGTTTCGCAGAATCAGGTAGGCCGCCACTACGTATGGCAATTTTCGCAATCGTGTCGCCCATAGTTTTTGGAACTTTAGGAATCTTCTCGGCGCATGCAATTGGATTATCCATTGGAGGATCTGCCGTGTTCGGAATCATGGCTGCCAGTGCTTCTTATATTGCAGCGCCCGCAGCAGTACGAATTGCTTTACCAAATGCCGATTCAGGACTATCACTTGGATTGGCCCTCGGAGTTACATTCCCGTTCAACCTCACAGTAGGAATACCTCTGGCATTCATGCTCTCTCGGTTCATCGGATAATGCGTTGAGGTGCATTTGTACCTATTACTTGTGAATTCAATCTGTAACTACTTTTCATAGTTAGCGTTTTTCTTCTATTAGGGGAAAAGTGTTTACAAAACCGATCATTCGCACCATTGCTATCGTCTCATCGTTAGTGATTTCCACAGCTACAGCGTCGTTGTACGTGAATGAAACCATGACAGGTCATTCGATCTTGAGCGACTCACTCGATGTAATTGGGTTTTGCCCTTACTCCGCTGAAAGCACCACTACCGTCGGTGTTTCTACAACTAGCACAAACGTGCCCACCACTATTGCAACCTCCGTGACTGGTGCACCTGGAGCTGATGGTGCGACAGGTGCACCAGGGCCAACAGGCGCAACTGGTACTCCCGGAGAAAAAGGGGCAACTGGTGCAACTGGGCCAACAGGAACAGCCGGAGAAACAGGACCAATCGGATCGTGCCCGGTCTCCTACAACATCAGTTCTGCAACCGGTGACCTTCTCCCTGCACAAGACAATGTCTCGTCATTAGGCAGTCCCACTTTTCGTTGGAAGGGTTTACAACTGGGCCCGGGCACATTGTTTATTGAAGATAAAACTACCCATCTACAAGCTGGCATCACGATTGATAACGGATCGTTACTGATTGATGGTGCAGAAAATATTCGATTGGGAAATATCTTGATTACGAGCTCTGGAATTCGATCAGTTTTGTCGAGTCAAGACATCACTATTGGCGCACTTGGTGATCAGGGTTATCTAAAGGTCGCACATGGAATCAAATTTATTGATGGCACTATTCTCGACACTGCATCAGGTGCAATTGGCGCAACTGGTGCAACTGGTGCAAATGGTCCACGCGGTCCGACAGGATTGACAGGTGCTACTGGATTAACTGGCGCAACAGGTCCTGCTGGAGATCCGAGAACGCCACTTGTTGTAGGAAGTAAAGACGGTAATGAACGACCTCCGGCCATTCTTGATTTGAAAAGCCAAGTCTTTGAATTTAATGAAGGCACATGGGCGCTTCCAGACGGCAGGGAGGGTGAGATTGTCTACTTTGTAATGGGAAATAGTGGACGCGCGGAGAACATTTTGATTCAAGTCAATCACCTACGTGTGATCGAAGAGGGACGAACAGCGATCCTTGTCGATCCCATATGGTTACCGTTCTCTTTCGCTGCCGGCACGAATACAACGTCGCTTCTTTCAGCAGTGTTCACGAAAGAAGCATGGAATATCAGTGGCGGAACGCGCGCCAGATAACGCGGTGAGTAATCAGTATCCAACGGACACTAGGAGATATGCTGACCAATATGGCTAGCAAAAAGTCTTCTCCACCAAAAGCCACAGCTGTGGTACAACAACTTGCTCCCAAGCGTACCCGCCGTTCCCGTGACGAAGGAAAGCAACTGCTGCTGGATGCCGCGCAACAACTGCTTTTGAAACATGCCCCCGACGAAATTGGTATTCGCGATGTTGGAACATTGGCCGGCGTACATCATCGATTTGTCATGGAATGGTT
>WLEX01000185.1 GCA_009704065.1 Actinomycetota bacterium | reverse complement strand
TCGCGTGTCACCGTTGCTGCACGAGCGATGTACCCATCACGCAACGTGGCATAGTCGGCGTTATCGATATCGCCGGCAGCCTTTTCACGTTCTAGATCTCGCAGCGAGTTGAGCAAGAATTCCTGTTCAGCGCGAAGTTCATCTGACATCAGACATTTTCCTCGTCAGTGGGATCTTCACCAAGAAGTCTTTTCACCAAGGCGATGTCTTCTGCAGTTGCATCACCAGAGTTGTTACGTTTCCATCGACGAAAGGCCACAAAGAGGCCTGCGACAGCACACACCAAAACAGCAATGGGCAGAATCCACACCAACGAATCGACTCCGGTTGCACGAGGAACCAGGAGGATCTTTCCCTGAAATGTGTCAGCGATGGAACCAATGATCTGATTATCAGACATAGTGCCAGCAGCAACATCGCGCGCTACCTGGTTACGAATCGATTCAGCAGCTGTTGCGCGAGAGACAAACACACTTTCGCCATCGCACGTGGGGCATGCAATGCGTTTAGTAATGGCATCGATACGGTCCGACTGAGTGAGTGGGCCTGAATCACGAGTAGTGCCCACAGTCAACAGAGCAACAACAAGGAGCCCCATCAACATCCATACAGGCCACGATTTCAATTTCTTCATCATTCGGTCTCGAATTGTCTCTTCAGCTCGTTTAATCGCTCAGTAAGGAATCCATTTGTGAGCGCGCCCACTATGCGAAGACGCACAAAACCATTTGGATCAATCACCCATGACTCAGGCACTTTGGCCACACCAAATGCAACCGAAATAGCACCATCTTCATCGCGAATCTTTGGCCAATCCCCATCGTTGGTATCGAAAAATGCTTTTATCGCACTGTCTGTGTCGTCGTTGACCACCGTGTACAACTCGACTGGGTTATCTGATGTGGTTTGCTCTTTTGCAAATGCCACCAGCATTGGGTGCTCTTGCCTGCATGGCACACACGTGGAGTTAAAGAAGTTGAGAACTACCCAACTTCCCTTACGACGAGCTAGATCAAAATCCGGACCGTCAATAGTGGTTGATTTCACTGCAGGAGCTGGCTTACCAAGTAGCGGAGATGCCGCGGATTCAGATTCGCCTGGCTTTGCCATCGCCAACACGACAAGAAATGCGAGAACAACAACACCCACTGCCGCAGCAATAAATGGTGCGACTCGACGGCGAGTCATGAATACTCCGGTACGCGGGCCGATGTGGGATCGGTAGGACGACGGCGACGTCCGGGGAACGCACTCAGCAAGGTGCCAAACCCCATGAGGAATCCGCCAATCCACAACCACATCACCATTGGCTTGATAAAGACTTTGATTTTTGCAGACTTACTTGACATTTTTAATGGTGGTTCAACAGTGAGATAAATGTCTTTAGTCAAGCTGGACTTCACCGACGGAGTACCAATGTTGGTGCCCATCGATTTGAATTTGCTAATTGCCGGCGCATAACTCTTTCCACCATCTACACGAATCACGGCGGAAATTGATGTACGACGTGCATCTGACATCTCAGTAAAACCGGTGAGTTCGAAAGTGTGACCAGCGAATTGTGCAACAACGCCTTGCTTCAACGACAACTCTTGACTTCGTGTGTAACTATTCGATGCGGCTAGCGCTACCGCAATCAAGATGACACCGATATGTACCACCATGCCGCCATTTGCTCGCCCCACAAGACCACGAAGTCCTTGACGACGAGTAGCAAGCACCAACTGACGTAGTGCAGCACCACCAGCAAAACCACCCAAAGTAAACGTGAGTAGTGGCGCAAACCCAGTAGCACCCACGAGCAAGCTAAAGACCAACGCCGCTATGCCACACCATGCTGGCCAGAACAGCCGTTCCGAAAGCAATTCGCTAGATGCTTTTCTCCACGGCAACACCGGTGCAATGCACATGAGGAAGAGAAGTGTGAGGCCTGTGGGTACCGCCAACTTGTCGAAGAAAGGCTCACCAACAACTAGTTGACGATTTTGTATTGCCTCAACAACAAGTGGGAAAACGGTTCCTAACAAAACAACGAATGCAAAAACACTGAAGATCACATTGTTTGCAAGAAATGCTCCTTCTCGCGACAGCGGCGAATCGATAGTGCCCGGTGCGTGCAGTTTGTCTCCGCGCCAACCAATAAGAACAACGGAAACCACAACGATGATGGCGAAAAATGACAATAAGTACGGTCCAATGTTCGAATCGCTAAACGCGTGAACGCTATTCAACACGCCTGACCGCGTGAGGAATGTTCCCAAAATTGTGAGACTAAAAGTTGATACCAGTAGCGACAGGTTCCACACGCGCAACATTCCACGGCGTTCTTGCACCAGCACAGAGTGGATATATGCAGTTGCAGTGAGCCAAGGAATAAATGAAGCGTTTTCAACAGGGTCCCATGCCCATACGCCACTCCATCCCAACACTTCGTAGCTCCACCACGAACCAAGGATGATTCCAAAGGTAAGAAGACCCCACGAGAACAGGGCCCAACGGCGTGTTTCAATGAGCCATCCTTCGCCAACACGACCGGTAATCAGCGCACCAATGGCAAACGCAAACGGCACCGTCATGCCCACATAACCCAGATACAAAATGGGCGGATGGAACACGACCAAGATGTGGTTTTGCAGCAATGGATTAGGCCCTGGCCCATCGAACACTCCTGGCGCACCTGCACCAAACGGGTTTGCTGGGCCAAGAGTGAGAATGAAAAAGAAAATTCCAACAAAGAACATGGTGGCCATTGCCCACCCCACCATGGGGTCATTAATTCGAGCGCGGTACTTATACGCAATAGCGAGAGTCAAACATGTGAGAACGAGCAGCCACAACAAAATGGAGCCCTCGAGCGCACTCCATACAGCGGTGAAGTTATACAAAGCTGGCGTACTGCGTGATCCCACTTTTTGAATGTATGCAAGCGAAAAATCACGAGTGATCATTGCCCATTCCATGGCGACGAATGCCAGGAACGCAGCAACACAAGAAAGAGTCGCAAAGCGAGGCACCAGTTTGAGAACCTTCTCGTCTTGTTGACGAGTTCCCACTGCTGCAGCAAACATTCCGAAGAATGCGCCGATCAATCCAACGAGGAGTGCTGCCCTCCCTAGTGGGCCAGCTAGCCCGCTAACACTGAGCATGCCGCTGCCTCTTTATTCGCCGCATCAAGTCGCTTTGCGTTCTTCTCCACGTACTGATTGGAGTGCTTCACTTCAATTCGATTGCTCTCGAAAACACCGTTCACAATGCGACCATGTGCGACAACAGGAATACATTCCTGAAAAACACCGCCAGGATCGCCCTCGTACACAACCTGTAAAGATTTCTTGTTGTAGTCGAGACTAAATGTGGTGGCTCCATCAACTTTTTTTACCGACTTTTGTTCGACCACCCCCTGAACGCGCATGCGTCGTTCGCCGCTGCATCCATCACGTACGCCCACTTCGTCGACATTGCAGTAGTAATCGATTGCACTTGTGAGAAATTGAGTAACTACAACGCCACCACCGACAAGAGCGAGCACCACTACAAGAATGGGCATCCACTTCCGTTTTGGCTTTGACGGCGTAGACGAGGCATCGGTCGCTGTACGTGGCGTTAGGTCCATGGCATCTCTTCTCGCGTTGCATGTTGCGCCAATGCACGACCACGACGAAGAATCCAGACGGCATAGGTCAATACAGATCCGGCTGTGAGCACCCAACTACCGATGATGAATGATGCGTGTTTCACGATGATG
>WLEX01000184.1 GCA_009704065.1 Actinomycetota bacterium | reverse complement strand
TCTTTTCTACTCAGCCGTACAAGTGCGAAATTATCGAGCGTGTTACATCTGGTGCAGCCGATGGTACAGATGCTGGAGAAGTAGGCGAGGGTGGTTCTGTCAGTTTGTACCGCAACAGCGATGAATTTGTCGATCTGTGCCGTGGCCCTCATGTTCCTTCCACCAATCGATTGGGACATTTCAAACTGATGAAAGTTGCTGGCGCGTATTGGCGTGGCAACGAAAAGGGCCCCATGCTTCAACGCATCTACGGAACTGCGTGGGAATCAGATTCTGCACTCAAAGAGCACATCACTCGCTTGGAAGAGGCAGCAAAACGCGACCATCGTCGACTTGCTAACGAACTTGATTTGTTGTCATTCCCATCCGAGTTGGGTGGCGGACTTGCCGTATGGCATCCGAAGGGTGCCATTGTGCGCAAGCTGATGGAGGACTACAGCCGTCAGCGCCACCAAGACGGTGATTATCAATTCGTCTATACGCCTCACTTGGCTAACGCCAATTTGTTTGCGAAGTCTGGCCACCTCGACTTCTATGCCGATGGCATGTATCCGCCCATGGAAATGGACAACGGCACGTACTACATGAAGCCGATGAACTGTCCAATGCATTGTCTGATTTTCGATAGTCGTCAGCGCAGCTACCGCGAGTTGCCATTGCGATTGTTCGAACTAGGCAATGTGTATCGCTATGAACGAGCCGGAACATTGCATGGGCTATTGCGTATCCGAGGCTTCACTCAGGACGACAGCCACATCTATTGCACTGAAGAACAGATGGCTGATGAAATCGCTTCATTGCTCGATTTCATCATGTCCGTGCTTCGTCGTTTTGGCTTTAATGATTTCGAGTTCAACTTGTCCACTCGTGATCCGGAGAAATCTGTCGGCTCTGACGAAATTTGGGGTAAGGCAACAGTGGCATTGCGTGAAGCACTCGATCGCCACGGGCTTGAATACAAAATCAAAGAGGGCGATGCAGCCTTCTATGGCCCAAAGATCGATATCGATGTGCGTGATGCCATTGGTCGTAAGTGGCAACTCAGCACCATTCAATGTGACTTCAACTTGCCTGAGCGTTTTGGTCTTGAATATGTCGGTAGCGATGGCGCACGTCATCGCCCCATCATGTTGCACCGTGCGTTGTTTGGCTCCATCGAGCGTTTCTTCGGTGTTCTCATCGAGCATTACGCAGGCGCTTTCCCTACATGGCTTGCTCCCGAACAAGTGCGTGTATTGCCGGTTGCTCTTGCTCACGACGACTATGCATCAAGCGTGGTCGCGCAACTCAAGGCCGCAGGATTACGTGTCGACATCTCCCATGCCGATGATCAACTCGGAAAACGAATCCGTAATGCCAAAATCGAAAAGATT
Source organism: Actinomycetota bacterium (assembly GCA_009704065.1). Taxonomy (GTDB): domain Bacteria; phylum Actinomycetota; class Acidimicrobiia; order Acidimicrobiales; family Ilumatobacteraceae; genus UBA2093. The sequence goes on along the minus strand of WLEX01000184.1, from coordinate 2,374 downwards.
CCTTACGTCCTTGTTGTTGGTGACGACGATGTGGCTAATGGAACTGTGGGAGTGAATCCACGTGGTGGCGACGTTGAACGTGATGTCAGCGTCGGGGCATTCTTGTCGCGTATTGCAGCCGAGGTTGCAGAGGGTCAATCGGGCGAACTGTGAGTCTCGACCACCTCTGGAACGGATGGCGTGCTGAGTACATCGGTAATGCACAATCCCGCTCTGGGACTAATGGCGACTCTGTATTCATCAATATTCTTCAATCCGGGTTATCCGACGAGGAAACATTTATTGTTCACCGTTCCTCTACCTGTTTTGCGATTCTGAACTCGTACCCCTACGCGTCTGGCCACATTCTGGTGCTGCCATATCGAGAAGTTGCCAATCTCGAAGATCTCACTACCGAGGAAACAACCGATATCTGGGCTGTTGTTACTTCTGCAACGCTGGCACTTCGTGCCTCACATAATCCCGATGCATTGAATGTGGGTATCAACCTGGGAGCAGCTGCTGGTGGCAGTATCTCTCAGCATCTTCATATTCATATCGTCCCTCGGTGGAACGGTGATTCAAACTTCATGACGTCTGTTGCGTCAACTCGAACGCTCCCAGAGCCGCTACCACTCACCGCATCGAAAATTCGTAATGCATGGCCGAAAGTAAAACAATGACCGACGAACTACGCGACCAATTGCCCGATGATCTCAACGCTGTTGATCACATCGCTGCCTACGATTTTCCCGACAACAGTCGTCGTCGAATTCCTGGTGCGTTGTATGCCGGGTTCGCTGTGTGCTGCGTTGGTATTTGGTTTCTCAACGACGGAGATAATTCTTCATTGATTAATCGAGGAGTCTTGTTTGCAGCACTCTTATTGTCGGTGATGTCAATTATCACTATTTCGAGTGGTTGGAAGATGACCATTAACGAGTCTGAAGCACTCGTAGTTGCAACCAGGTCAGTGGGTTTTGCGGTCGGCCATGCATCTGCACAGCAGGTGTGGCGCGGTGTGCGTAGCCGGCCAACCTGGAGGATTTTTTGCTACAGCGCGGAAGAGCCACCCCTACAACGCGGCTTAGTACTCATCGATGCAGTCGATGGGCGAGTAGTGGAACGCCTCATTGAATCGAATCCCGACGCGCAGGTACCACCTGCGCCTGCGCCAGAGCAGTAGCGTCTTTCCATGTTCGACGGGCAGTTTCGTGCGCCAATTGAAAAGGCTGTTCGCCCGATTGGTTTAGCGCTTCGCAAAACAGGCATGTCTCCCGACCATCTCACGATGCTCGGAATATTGGTTGCAATCGCTGCTGCTTTTGCTATCGGTAGTGGTGCATTGCGAGGAGGCTTGATTCTGGTAATCGCAGCTGCATTGCCCGACATGCTCGATGGTGCCTTGGCCAAAGCGTCGAACTCGGCAAGTCAACGAGGTGCATTCTTCGACTCCGTTATAGATCGCGTCACTGATTCTGTGTTGTTCGGCGGAGTTGCTTGGTACTTCGCTTCTACAAAGAGCCCACATATGGCTCTACTGCCAATGGCCATTATGGGCGTGTCGTCGTTGATTTCTTATGAACGAGCAAAAGCTGAATCGCTTGGTTTGAATGCCAAGGGTGGGCTCATGGAGCGAGCCGAACGAATCATCGTTCTTTGTATCGGGCTTCTGTTCGATTCGCTGTTAGTGCCCATCTTGTGGATCATGTTGACTCTCACTGTGGTGACAGCGGTACAGCGGTTCGTTCAGGTATGGCGTCAAGCCGAAGTGTCTTCTAAGACCCAGGAGAAGCGAGAAGTGCGCCAAGTACGTCGAATGACTCGACACAGTGCACGTTCGTCTCGTAGGCAATTGTCTGTGATGTCGCGTCAACGACGTCGTTCACGCAATGGCTAGTGCCTTCGACGATTTCACCGATGCTGTGACATTTGGTGGATATCGACTCGGATCTCTCGCTGCGCGACTTACCCCTAGTCTCGTTGCTCAAAATGCTGTGTCACTGTTGGCGCCGACGGTTGCACTGTCGCTTCGTAAGCGTCGCGCCATTATTGAACGTCACCTCCGCAGGGTCAACCCTGCACTCTCTGGCCTTGCTCTTCGTCGTGCGTCGCAACAAGCGTTCGATAGTTACATGCGCTATTACACAGAGAGTTTTCGTTTACCCAACATGTCGGGGCAGCACGTGCTCGACTCACTTTCTAACGATGGGTTTCACTACATCGAAGAGGCCCTAGAGCGCGGCAAGGGTGCAATCATTGCTCTCCCACATCTCGGTGGCTGGGAGTGGGCCGGTCGTTGGATGGCAGAACGCGGCCACCATATGACAGTGATCGTGGAACCTTTGCAGCCACCTGAGTTGTTTGAATGGTTCACCAAGTTGCGCAGTGATTT
>WLEX01000183.1 GCA_009704065.1 Actinomycetota bacterium | reverse complement strand
AAGTGAACTGGCCAGCGGTCTAAGAGATACTTTCGCCACACCGTGCAGTGTGGCAACAACTGAGGTCGCTCGGTACCATGAGCAAATGACTTCGACACCTAGTTCGTCCTCCGTCGGTACCCAGCGCGTCAAGCGCGGTCTTGCCGAAATGCTGAAGGGCGGCGTCATTATGGATGTCGTCAATGCTGAACAGGCCCGTATTGCAGAAGACGCAGGAGCATGCGCAGTTATGGCTCTCGAGAGAGTGCCTGCCGATATTCGTCGCGATGGCGGTGTTGCACGTATGAGTGACCCCGAAATGATTCAGGGCATTCAAGAAGCTGTCCACATTCCCGTCATGGCAAAAGTGCGAATTGGTCATTTCGTGGAAGCACAAATTATTGAAGCTCTCGGCGTCGACTTCATTGACGAGTCAGAAGTACTGACCCCAGCCGATGAAGCTCATCACATCGACAAGTTTGCCTACACCATTCCATTCGTCTGTGGCGCTACCAATCTTGGTGAGGCGTTGCGTCGCATCTCTGAAGGTGCCGCGCTCATTCGTTCAAAGGGTGAAGCAGGAACAGGAAACGTTGTTGAGGCAGTCCGCCACCTTCGTTCGATTCTTGGCGATATTCGCAAGATTACCCAAGCTGATTCTGCTGAGCTTTTCGACTGGGCCAAAAGACTGCAAGCTCCATTGCCCCTCGTGCAAGAAATTGCTGAGACCGGCAAATTGCAAGTGCCATTGTTCTGCGCCGGCGGAATTGCTACACCTGCCGATGCTGCACTCGCAATGCAACTTGGTGCTGAGTCTGTATTTGTTGGTTCAGGAATTTTCAAGAGCGATGATCCTGCGCCTCGTGCAAAAGCAATTGTTGAAGCAACCACTCATTTCCGTGACGCACAAGTGCTCGCACGTGTGAGTCGTGGGCTTGGCGCGCCAATGACCGGAATTGGCATGGACGAAATCAACAACACGCAGCGCTTCGCTGAACGCGGCTGGTAATTCTCGCCATGAACGCGAGGCCTCCGGGTGAACGTTGTAGTGGGCGTCCTTGCGCTACAAGGAGCATTTGCAGCTCACGCTGAATGTTTGCAATCTGTCGGTGTCACCACTTGTGAAGTGCGCACCCCGAACGATTTAGAAAAAGTCGACGCTCTCATGATGCCTGGTGGCGAATCGAGCACAATGTCGCAATTACTTGAGTCGTCTCGGTTATTCCCAGCAATATCTGCGCGTATCGCTGACGACATGTCTGTCTTTGGAACTTGCGCCGGCATGATTTTGTTGTCTACTCATATTCTCGATGGTCGAGAAGACCAAAAGAGTTTCTCTGCAATCGATATTTCTGTGCGCCGTAATGCCTTTGGTCGCCAAGTCGAATCTTTTGAGCGAGAACTCGATACTCCTATTGGCCAATTCTTGGGCGTATTTATTCGTGCTCCCCGTATTGAAAGCATCGGACCCGGTGTCGAGGTTCTGTCGTCACTCGATGGAGAGCCAGTATTGGTGCGACAGGGCAACATTTTGGCTGCCTCGTTTCATCCTGAACTCACAGGTGATGCAAGACTTCATGAGTATTTCGTTTCTACTATTTCCACCACACGAAAGGTGTAACTAATGTCCGGACATTCCAAATGGGCAACAATCAAACACAAAAAAGGTGCAGCCGACAAGGCGCGCGGAAAACTTTTCAACAAGCTTGCACGTCAAATTGAAGTAGCTGCACGTGCTGGCGGTACCGATGTAGAAACCAACGCTTCGTTGCGCACCATGGTGCAAAAAGCTAAAGCCGGTCAAATGACCAAAGATGCCATCGATCGCGCTATCAAGCGTGGCGGTGGTGAAACAGGCGGAGCTAACTACGAATCAATCACGTACGAGGGTTACGCACCTGGAGGAGTCGCATTGTTGGTCGATGTTCTCACCGACAATCGCAACAGAACAGCTTCCGATGTGCGAAATGCTTTCAGTAAATTCGGTGGAGCAATGGCTGAGCCCGGTGCAGTGGGGTGGCAGTTCACCCGCCGTGGACTCATTTTGGTTCCCTCCAAATTCGACGAAGATGCAGTGATGGCCGCCGCGTTAGAGGCTGGGGCTGAAGATGTGGAAGCGGACGGCGATTCGTGGAGAGTCTTGACCGAATCTTCGGCGGTATACGACATTCAAGATGCTTTGGTTGCTGCAGGTATTGAAGTACAAAGCGCGGAAAGCACCATGGTGTCTTCGAACACCATTGAAGTCACAAACGTGGACGATGCGAAACAAATCCTGCGTATTATGGACATGTTGGAAGACAACGATGATGTGCAAGACGTCTACGCCAATTTCGACATCGACGAATCAATCATGCAGGAGATCGAATAATGGCTATTTCAGTGGGTGACCAAGCTCCCGATTTCACATTGCCCGGAACAGGTGGATCATCTGTGTCGCTTTCAACGTTTCGCGGACAGCCTGTTGTGTTGGTCTTTTATCCAGGTGACGACACCCCTGTATGCACCAAACAGTTGAACTCGTACAACAATGAACTGTCAGCATTCGCTGGAGTCGGTGCGCAAGTGTTAGCTATCTCTGCCCAAGATGTGGCGAGCCACGAGCAATTCTCTGCCAAGCACGGATTTGGTTTTCCGCTCCTCGCCGACGTCGATAAAGCGGTCGCTGGTCTCTACGGCACCGTTGGTCCGCTCGGCTTTCCTCGTCGAAGCGTTTTTGTGATCGATAGCACCGGAGTCATCCGTTATGCCCACAGAGCCATAGCTGGCTTGACCTTTCGCCCAGTAGAGGAACTAGTCGCTGCCATTGAGGCTGCTCGCTGATATTCCCCGTCGGCGGCAGTGCCTCCGATACTATGGAACATATGTTCGGTCTTGACCACTCCCAATTGGCTGCGGTGCCTCAGGTGGTGCTCGGGGTAGATCCAGGTCTCACCCGGTGTGGGTATGCGGTTCTTCAGATGGAATCAGCCCAATCGATACGTGCCATCGCAATCGGGGTATTGCGAACGCCACCAGACCATGCGCTTCATGACCGATTGGGAGAAATCCATGCCGAGATCGAGTCGTTATTGGCCGAATACCGCCCGCACGCCGTGGCAATCGAACAGGTATTTTTCCAAAACAATGTGCGCACCGCAATGGGGGTGGGACAAGCAAGCGGCATCGTGCTCGCACTCGCTGCTCGCGCCGGTTGCCACGTAGCCCAATACACCCCATCGCAAGTGAAGAACACCATCGTGGGTTTTGGCGGGGCAACGAAAGATCAAATCGGAGTCATGGTGCAGCAAAGACTCAAGTTGCAGTCCATCCCGCAACCTGCCGATGCCGCCGATGCTGCTGCCATCGCACTGTGTCATTGCACGATTGCTCCCTTTATTGCATCCCGTGATGCAGCTATTGCGCGAGGTCGCTCATGATTGGCAGCTTGCGCGGCACTGTTCTCGAGCGTTTCACACCTGCCACCGTGCTCCTCGAGGTTGCTGGTGTTGGCTATCTGTGCACCGTTACATCGGCAACTTTTGCCGAGCTTGAACCAACAGTGAGCACTTTCCTGCATGTCCACCAACACATTCGTGAAGATGCTCACACCTTGTTCGGATTTTCTACTCGAGTAGAGCGCGACACTTTTAATGTGCTCATAGCTACTCACGGAATCGGACCATCAATGGCTATGGCAAGTTTGTCGACGTATTCGCCAACAGCACTCGTCACGGTGGTGACATCGGGTGACACGGCTGCACTCACGGTTGTTCCTGGAGTGGGGAAGAAGACTGCAGAACGCTT
>WLEX01000182.1 GCA_009704065.1 Actinomycetota bacterium | reverse complement strand
GAATTTGCCATCAAATGAAACGGCGAAACCCTTGGGGTAATCAACACCGGCAATCGATGCACCGAGTGAGGAGTACGAGAATGCAAGGTAACGAGCTGAGATGATGCCCTTCACGCTGAAGATGTCTGGTGATCCCTCTGCTTGTGAACCAAATGACATACCAAGTGTGAGGCCAACGCCCACTTCAAATGCTGCTGTAAATGGTGTGTTTGGGTTGATTCCCATTTCCTTGAGGAATGTAGGAACTTTTCCGGTTACGGAGAAGCCAATACCTTTAGGAGCGCCACCAACAAAGGTGGTCTTTCCGGTGATTGACGTGATGTCGAATCCAGGAATTCCCATTGCATCCTTCAACCCAACGTTGGTGTTGGTGAGTTCAACTGCAACAGTTGCTTCTTGTGGGATAAATGTTCCCGTCAGTACAAGCGGCAATACAGAGCCCTTGATTGAAAGCTTTGTATCTGCAATAACGGAGAAGTTAGACGCTGCTCCATCTGCAACAACCTTCACAACAGTTTTTACAACTTCAAATGCAAAGCCATCGCCTGCAGGCAATTTCACTGATGCATTAGGAACAACTGCTGTCGCAATGAATGAGCTTGTGCCAGTTACTTCAACTTGTGCAAAGTCGAGAGACGCACAGTTAAGAGACATCAACTTGCAGAAATCAGATGGCACCAAAACTGGGTTTCCAGTTGACTGAATCATTACGCCAACGTTTGTGTTGCTTTTCTGAATTTCAGATTTTTCTGCGGGCTTATCTTTCGACAGAACACCATTATTGGGGTTCTGCGCCAACGACCTCTTGGAGGTGGACGTGGAGGAGAGGGCAGCATTTTTGGTGCGGGGTTTGGCTGCCACTTCTTTCGAAGTGGAAGATCCCGACGAGCAAGAAGTTGCGGTGAGAACCAGCGCAACTACTAGCGGGAAGGACAATTTTTTCAATTTCATGAAGCTCCTAGTAACAGAATGACTGAGGGACCTTAACAATTATTGGGCTGCGGAACAAGCGGTGACTGTTGGATTAATAATACAAATAGTACAATTAAGACGAAGGCTGATTCCTTTGTCCCATAAGGGTTTTAGGAGCTTGGGCCGCCCTAGGACTCTGGGTTTCAGGGGGCAGGTAGTAATTGTGTGAGTTCAATAAGGCGACTATCACTCAGAGCCGCGTGACGAACCTTTGCGATTTCACGGTATTTCTCGTTGTCGAGCTTGTCGATGAAATGTTGACGGCTGGGGTAGCGCACCAAAATCGCGATATCCCATTCTTCATCACCGATGATCGTGTTGTGCGCCGGACCCATCCAAATGGGCTCACTTCCAAACTTCACGTCCTCTTGCTCGTTCAGTTCTCCGTAGCGACGAAATGCTTGACCGCCAGTGAGACCATCGACGCCAAAACCATCAAGGGCAAAGTCCCGAAACTTCAGCAAATTCAACATAACAATGGGTTGAGTGGGGTCAGTGAGACGCATGGCGTCTACAGCTGTTTCGTTCGCTTCAATATGAGACATAGACAGAGCGTAGAGGGCAGCAGGTTTTTTGTTTCACATGGACAACATGCAGAAAATGGAATAGAAACCATTCCAAGTCGGGCCACGAATGCAATGTGCGAAGCATCTAATCTGAGCCCATGAGTTCTGACCCTTCCGCCCTCAGCGAACGCGACGCTCGTAAAGACGAATTGCGCGAAGAGAACGCAATCGTGGCTCCGTACCGCGGCGCGATTGCTTGGCGATTGATTATCGAATTTGTATTCACGTGGTCTGCCTTTGCCGCCGCATTTCTGCTGGCAGCGACTGGACGAATCTCCCTCTGGGCTGCGTTCCCTGTATGTGTGGTCTCATCGGCCATGATCTACATGCCGTTACATGAGAGTGTGCATCGCAATGTTTCTGGCGACAATAAAAACATGCAGTGGCTCAACGAACTTGTAGGCCGTATGTCGGGCATCATCTTTGTTTTCGGTCTGAAGCAACATCGAAAGTCTCACCTGTTGCATCATGCTCATACCAACGAGGTGGGCGGCGACCCCGATGTGATTACTGCAGGGAATCCGCGTCGAATTCCCGGCTCAGTTGCACTCATCACAATCATGTCTTTGTTAACGCCAGTGCTTGCGTTCATTCCACCGAGTCGTAAATTAATTCCGAAGTCAGTTGCGAAGCGTCTTGGTGCAGATACTGCGTCGAAGATGGATCCAGAAGATCAGAAGAATCGTGTCATTCGCAACTTCATCGATATTGCTGTACTCATCGGATTCACAATGGCTGGTCTTGGACCAGAGATCTGGTTGCTCTGGTATGCAGCCACTCGAATCGCATTTACTTGGGTCGTATTCATCTTTGGTTGGTACCCGCATCACCCGCATGCCGAAACCGGTCGCTATCGCGATACTCGCATTGCAACATTCCCTGGTTCCACTTTTCTAATCCGTGGGCATGACTATCACTTGCTCCACCACTTGTATCCACGTGTAGTGCATTACAAGTTGCCAGTGCTCTGGAATGACATTGAAGATGTGATGATTGCCCGTGGTGCACGTATTGAAGGCACGGCATCCCGCGTGGGAACACCCATTATTTGGGGCTCTGCTCAATAAGACCGCGGGCTGCCGTGACACAATGGAGTCATGACAACTCCTGTATCTGTTTCGCTCGATATTGCCGCTAGCCCCGAGAAAGTGTGGGCATTGGTTACCGACTTACCGCGCATGGGTGAATGGTCCCCTGAAAATCAAGGTGGCGTGTGGGCCAAAGGCGCAACCGGGCCAGCTGTCGGCGCGCGATTTAAGGGTCGTAATAAGAACGGCAAGAAATCTTGGTCGACATCGGTAGAAGTAAACGTTCTCGATGCGCCAAAGAAGTTCTCGTTTGGACTCATGGCACTTGGCAAGAACTGGTGCGATTGGATCTACGAGATTGAAGCCACTGCAACTGGTTGCCGTGTGACTCATAGTTGGGTCGATCACCGCGCATCGTGGCATGACAAGTTGGGCAAGTTAGTGAGTGGTGTGTCTAACCGCGCAGTACACAATCGCAAAAATATGGAAATCACACTGCAGAACTTGGCTGCAGCGGCTACTGCACAGTAAGAAGGGCATCATGGAAATTCTCACCGAACTCACAAACAACATCCTTGTTATCACTCTCAACCGTCCCGAGGCAGGAAATGCATTAAACGGTGCATTGAGTGAAGGCCTGTCGAACGCACTTACTGAAGCAGCCGACAACCCCGAAGTGCGCGCCATAGTTATCACGGGTGCCGGAGAAAAGATCTTCTGCGCAGGAATGGACCTGAAAGCCTTTGCCGCTGGTGAAGACATCGCAAAGATTGGTATGGGATTTGCTGCACTGCGCAAATGCGCTAAGCCACTGATTGCTGCAGTAAATGGTCATGCTCTAGCTGGTGGTTTTGAAGTTGTCATGTTGTGCGATCTCATTGTTTCTATTGAGACTGCAAAGTTCGGTATTCCTGAAGTGAAGCGTGGCTTGTTTGCTGCTGGTGGCGGTGTGCGTTTGCCCGCACGTATTCCACTTGCTGTTGCATTGGAGATGGGTCTCACCGGCGACCCCATCGATGCGCAACGTGCAAAAGAATTGGGCCTCATTAATCAGGTTGTTCCTGCAACGGAATTGCGCGATGCAGCGTTGGCTCTTGCTGGGCGCATCACAGTGAACGGACCACTTGCAGTGCAAGCAACGAAGCGCCTCATGCTCGATGAAGTCGGCGATGGCAATGCTGCACTTCTCGGAGAACTTCAACGT
>WLEX01000181.1 GCA_009704065.1 Actinomycetota bacterium | reverse complement strand
GACCTTGTTGGGTCAATCAGACGAAGTAGTGCAAATGTTGACAGCACGAATGAATGAACATTCTGTGCAACAGCGATTCGAAGAAGCTGCGTTCGTGCGAGACCGTATCGATGCAATTCACACGGCAATACAACGGCATTTGCAAGCTGAATCTCTCCGCAGTCACACTGACTTGCATATTGAGGCACATGGTGTGAGGTACCTCATCGAAAATGGTGTGTTAGTAGGTACCCAGATTGACGGCGAGAACATCGATTCTTCGACTGTGGCTATTCCCGAGTTGAAGTTCGACATGCGTGAAATAATCAAAATGCCGATTGATGAATCTCCCACAGAGACTCTCGATGAGGTGATGTGTCTTGCTCGGTTGGTGGAGTCTCTCCAACCAACCGAGCAATAACAATTATTTAGAGCTGAAGGCTCTTGATTTCGAGGAATTCTTCGAAACCGTATTCGCCAAGCTCGCGCCCGATGCCTGATTGCTTGTATCCACCGAATGGGGCATTCGGGTTGAAAGCACCACCATTGACAGTGACCTGGCCAGTACGAATACGACGAGCGATTGCGATACCGATTTCCTTATCGGCTGCAAACACCGCACCGGCAAGGCCGTATGGAGAATCGTTTGCAATATCAACTGCATTGTCGATGCCATCGTAAGGAATAAGTACCAACACTGGTCCAAAGATTTCTTCTTGGGCAATTGTCATCTTGTTATTCACTTCAGAGAACACGGTGGGCTTCACGTAGTAACCCTTGTCTAAGCCTTCGGGTGCTCCGGCGCCACCAGCAATGAGCTTCGCGCCTTCTTCAATGCCCTTGTTGATGTATCCGATCACGCGGTCACGCTGGGCAGCCGATGCGAGTGGTCCGACGTTAGTTCCCTCTGCAAACGGGTCTCCGACCTTGATGCCGCCAGCAACAGCTGCTGCGAGGCCTTCGGCCTCTGCAAGACGAGAGCGTGGCACCAACATGCGGCTTAGCAGTGAACAGGTCTGACCACTGTTGAGGAATGCTTGGCCAGTTCCGCCCATGATTGCTTTTGCAAATGTTGCTTCGTCGAGGTCTTCACAAATGATGTTTGCACTCTTTCCGCCAAGTTCAAGTGCAATCTTCTTTACGGTTTCGGATCCTGTTTGCATAACAAGTTTTCCGGCACGTGTTGAACCAGTGAATGAAATCATGTCGATATCGGGGCTGGCAGAAATTGCTTCACCAACTACGGGACCAGTTCCTGTTACAAGGTTAAACACGCCTGCAGGAAGTCCCGCTTCGTGGATGATCTCGGCAAGGAGGAATGCATCGACGGGTGCAACTTCACTTGGCTTGAGTACAACGGTGCAACCTGCAGCCATTGCAAATGCAACTTTGGCTGCGATTTGGTGCAATGGATAGTTCCAAGGAGTGATGCAACCAACAACGCCAATGGGCTCGCGTACAACAAGTGAACTGCCAACTTCTTTTTCGAAAGAGAATGACTCTGCAAGTGCAGCTGCTTGTTTGAACGAGTTGATGGGGATTCCCACTTGAATCATGTTCGACAACATTTTGGCCATGCCGGTCTCGCGCGAAATAACAGAGGAGATTTCGTCCATTCGTGCACCGAGTGCATCGCCGATGGCGTTCATGAACTTTGCACGGTCTGCCTTTGGCAATGTGCTCCATGAGTTGAAAGCAGCTTTGGCAGCAGCGGCTGCCTTGGCGACATCGCCCGCTGTTCCTTCAGGAATGGTGGCCATGACCTCTTCGTTGGTGGAATCGAATACTGAAATGGTCTTTGTGCCCTCAGATGCCGTCCACTGACCATTGATATAGATCTTGTCGTAATTCTTCATTGCGGTACCCCTTTGGTGCGACACCCTTGCTGGTGTTTCCTAGACGCTAGGCGCAAATCAGGGGAGAGACTTGCTATCGACTGCAAATGTGGGAGTATGCCTTACGGGTGACAATGGTCACAATAAGGAATGTAATGAATACAAAAGCAAGTCTGCGATTACTAGTGGCAATGACCTTCGGTTCCATAGGGCTCATTAGCTGCGGGGTCGATCCCACTGTGACTGAAACTGGGACTCCTGTAGCTCAGGTTTCCAACAAGATCACCGGAAGCGTTCAGGAATGGAAAGTCAATGTCAGCGCCACGAAGGCTGAAGCCGGCGAAGTCATTTTCGCCATGGCGAATTACGGATCTATCAAGCATGAGTTTCTTGTGACTAAAACATCGTACGAACCAGGAAAAATCCCTCTAGGCGCCGATGATCGATTCGACGAAGAAGACAAAGGAATTTCTGTAATTGATGAAATTTCTGAATGGGATGTAAACGAAGCAAAAGTGTTGACCGTCAAACTTGAGGTCGGTACCTATGAATTGTTGTGCAACATTGCCGGCCATTATGGAAACGGAATGCACACGACTTTTACAGTGTCTTAGCTGAGCACGAAACCTTTGTAATCATTTGCGACTACCTCATTGCACTTGTCTACATAGGTGGGAAAACCGATCAGGGGCATGAAGACCCTTGGCTTGCCTGGAACGTTTGCGCCTAGGTACCAACTGTTACATGAGGGATACAGTGTCATGTCGGCCACTGCGTTAACAAAGGCCACCCATTCTGTTTGTGATTGATCGGTTGTTTCAATGACGGTCTTGTTGTGGTCAGCCATGTGGCGCATGCAATCGGTAATCCACTCGACATGCTGTTCAATCGACATGATCATATTGGTGAGTACCGATGGACTACCGGGACCAGACACCATAAACATGTTCGGAAAGCCAGCAGTGGTGAGGCCGAGATAGGTAACAGGGCCTGCATCCCACGCATCTGCAAGTGAGGTGTTGTTACGGCCGCGAATGTCGATCTTCAGAAGCGAACCAGTCATCGCATCGAAACCAGTGGCATAGACCAGTGCATCGACCTTGTGTTCTACGCCTGCCACTACAACGCCACTCGGGGTGATTCGTTCAATGGGGGACGATGACACATCGACTAGAGAGACGTTCGGTTTGTTGAAAGTATCGAAATAGTTTGTGTCGAGACAGAGACGCTTGCACCCGATGACTTGTTGTGGAAGAAGTTTTTGAGCCGTTTCTCGATCTTTCACAATGGAAAAAATCTTTTCTCTCACAAATTCAGCAACTGTGTTGTTTGCGTCTTTCGTGAGAAGGAAGTCGTTGTATGAAGACAGAAAAGCAAATCCACCCTCTTCCCATCGCTTTTCAAATTCTGCACGCCGTTCCTCTTCGGTTACAGCTAATGCTGAGATATCGCTGCGGCGAATGTTGGATCCGAATGCACCTGTTTGTTGACGGTTTGCATCTCGGAAAGCTTTGTAGTTTTTCTTCACTTCCCTCACGTAGTCGTGGTCGATTGAATCATTGCGGGCGGGAACGGAATATGACGCTGTGCGTTGAAACACCGTGAGGTGTTTGGCTTGATTCGCAATAATGGGAATACTTTGAATGGCAGATGAGCCTGTGCCGATAACTGCAACTGTCTTTCCTGTGAAATCGACTCCTTCATGGGGCCATTGGCCCGTGTGATACACGTCGCCAGTAAACGAATCGGCCCCATCGAACTGAGGCACATTGGCTGACGATAAACACCCTGTTGCAAACACAACAAAACGTGAGGTGATGGTGTCACCTTGATCGGTGGTCACGGTCCATGTATTTGCTGACTCATCGAAATGAGCAGAAGTCACACGCGTAGAGAATTGAATGTCTGATCGAAGGTCGAACCGATCGGCCACATGCTGTGCGTACTCAAGAATTTCTGGTTGGGGAGCGTACCGCTCG
>WLEX01000180.1 GCA_009704065.1 Actinomycetota bacterium | reverse complement strand
AATGGTGCGTGTGTCGCCTGGTTCGCCTTCGAAGTGGAAAGCAACCTTGCTCCCCTTGCCAGCCAATACGTGGCGATCGAGACAGTTGTACGACACGTTCACTTGACCGCCCACAAACCACTTGCTGTACGGAAGATTCCATTCACACACGGTGTCCCATGGCTTTTGCCACGTGACTAGTTCTTCAGCCTGGCGTGCCCAAAATGCTTCGTAATCTACGTTCGCTTCGTCGTACAGATGTGCGCCTGCCACCAAAGTGGTCTTCTTAAATGCTTCAGATGGCGGGAAAGTGCGCTTTTCCCATTGCAGAGCATCGATTGTGTCGTGGTTGTCGTTGTCAGCCATAGAAACCCCCAGCTAGTACCTACGACACTAGTGAAATGGTGCGGTGCAGTCCTATGGGAGCGGCAATACTGAACAGGTGACAAAGTCGACCCTTGGCCGTGATACGGCCCAACATTTCGGGCCTACCGAATGGGGCATGACCTCTGCCGTGGCCCTCACCTGGGGAGCATCGTTTCTCTTCATTGCAATCGCTATCGACCACGTAGCAACCGGCGTGGTGCCCATTGCTCGACTTGGCTTCGGAGCTCTTGCCCTTGCCTGTTTCCCTGCAGCTCGCAAGCGCATCGACCGTGCCGATTTGAAGCGCGTAGCAATGCTCGGACTCGTAGCTATGACCATTCCGTTCTATTTGTATCCCTTGGCAGAACAATCAGTGTCGTCTTCTATTGCCGGAATGATCAATGGCTCGATCCCCATCACCACCGTTGTTGCAGCTGCAATCCTGACTCGCAACATGCCGTCATCGCGACGAATAGTCGCAGTAGTAATTGGTTTTGCAGGAATCGCTCTGATTTCATTTGGAAGTGTTGGTGATGGAAAAGGTGCGTCGGTGCACGGCGTTCTCTTTCTACTGGCTGCAACCTGTTGTTATGCGTTCACCAGTATTTTGTCGCGCGAGATGCAAGTGAAATACGGAACCCTCACGGTTTTGCTGTGGCAAGAGGGGTTCGCGTTGTTGTTTTCACTCCCCCTTGGTGTCCCTGCATTCTTCGATAGCCACTTTGCGTGGTCGGCATTCTTCGCACTGATGGCCCTCGGAGCTTTTGGCACAGGTTTCGCATACGTGATGTACGGAATGCTCATGGTGCGAGCAGGCGCGGTACGCGGTGTGATTGGCGTCTTCTTCACGCCAGTTGTAGCAACAATTCTTGGCCTGTTATTTCGCGACGAGAAGGTCACCGCACTTGCAGTAATTGGCATGTGCGTTGTATTGATCGGGGCGTGGCTCACTAGCCGCCCCGACAAAATCGCGGCCTAGGTATTCATCCACTCGAGGACGGTGAAATTACCGAGACCGGCCTCATCGAGGAGTGCATCTGCTTCAGTAATACGACTGCGCATTTTCATAGCTTCAAGTGTTGGACGTGCAGCGTTCTCTGACCACACACGTTTGCCTTCGTCTACCAAGTCATCAATTCCCCACCGCTGTAGGAACTGTGCTTGTGTACGCACCGCATCGGGTTCACGCACGGCTGCCAATTGATCGATGAGCACTTGCGTGGTGATGTCTTGCTCGCCAGGATTGCGTAAATAGTGACTTCCGCGTTCATGACCTGCATAGGTGCGCAACCATTCGCGCCAAGGCATCGACGCCACTTCGGAAGTGAGTGGTGTGCAGTAGTCGAACAATATGAGTGAACCGTGCTGCAATACAGACAGAGTGTTTGCTAACCACTGTGCACTTTCGCGTTGAATGGGCGCGCGAGATCCGTGTGGTGCACGACTGGGAAGAAATGCGGGAACAGGAGAGTTCACCAAAATCTCAGAAAACGTATCCCCTGTTGCAATGATGTGAGATTCTCGCCAGCCGTCGTCGTATACCCATAACTCAAAAGGAATATTGTCGAGAAGTTCATTGGCAATCACGACGCCGTATTCAATACGTTCAGGCATAGTGGCTACGGATGTAATTCCCTCGGGATGATTTTCCCGTTGTGCTGCACTGACTTCAACCGCTATGTAGTGACCACTTTGTAAACACTCAGGCGATGCAGCAACAATCGATCGCGCCAAGGTGCCAGGGCCAGCACCTACTTCAACTATCTGGAAATTATGTGGCTTGCCACTACGTTTCCACACATCATCGATTGCTCGCGCAATCACTGCGCCAAAGAGTGGACCCACTTCAGCGGACGTAATGAAATCGCCACGTCGTCCGGCACGACCTGTGGTGGAATAAAAGCCATGTTCGCTATACAGAGCGAGTTCCATGAACTGCGAGAACGGAATACTCCCGTTTGACGCTGCAATGGCAGCGCGGATGGAATCAGCGGCCGAAGGCACCGGCGAGACCGGCAATATCACCGAAGTGAATGACGATGCCAGGCAAAACACCAAGCAACAATGTTGCGAAGGTGGTGATGCCTAATGCAAGGGCAAGCGAAGACTGCACAGGCACTGGTGACGTGTCGCCGTCGGGTACAGGACGCATCCACATTTCGCGCAAGATGCTTCCGTAGTAACCAAATGCAACAACTGAGTTGACACCACCGATGATGGCAAGTGCATACGACCAGTTAGTACCGGCTGAAACTAGTGACTGGAAGGCTGCGAACTTACCGAACCAACCACCAAGAGGTGGGATACCAGCAAGAGATGCCATGAACAAGGTCATGACTGTTGCAACACCCGGTGCATAGGAGAACAAACCACCGTACGAAGAGATTTCGCCACTGCGAGTTTTGCGAGCCACGATCATGACCACAGCAAACACACCAAGGTTGGTTGATGCGTACACAATGAGATAGGTAACAATGGCGCGCAGTGCAGATTGTGCAACACCAGCCTCACCCGCAACTGCGAGTGGCATGAGGATGAAACCACCCTGAGCGATTGACGAGTACGCCAACATGCGGACAATGTTTGTTTGCTTGAGTGCCATCACGTTGCCAAGGGTCATGGTGGCGGCAGAAAGAATCCAGAACACTGGCTGCCACACTTCGTGAGAGCCAGGGAACCCTACATATACGAAAGTAATGAGAGCCACGAAACCAGCAGCCTTTGATCCCACTGACAGGAAAGCAGTTACTGGCGTAGGGGCACCTTGGTATGTATCGGGTGCCCAAGTGTGGAATGGCACTGCTGAGATTTTGAAGGCAAAGCCAATCACAACAAACAGAACCGCGACTGCACGAATGGCCGACATGTTGGTGCCAAGAGCTGCGCCGATATCGACAAGTTTGGTTGAGTTGGTGACTCCGTATAGCAACGACATGCCGTACAACAAGATGGCCGAAGCAAATACGCCCAGAAGGTAGTACTTGATTCCGGCTTCATTGCTACGTGAATCGCGCTTACGCCATGCAGCAAGCATGTACGCAGGAATGGAAAGGAACTCGAGAGAAACAAAGATGGAAACGAGGTCGCGGCTCGAAGCCATCATGACCATTCCCATGATGCTCGACAACATGAGGAACCAGAATTCACCTTGGTAGTAGTCGCCTTCACGAATGTGGTCGGCAGCGAGAAGTACCACTACGTATCCGGCAAGAAGGAAGAGACCCTTCATCACCAAACTGAAATCATCGACTACAAAACGGCCATCAAACATTTGACGTGTGCCGGCGTTATTCAGAGCAAGAGTGAGCACAGGAATAAATGCACCAAGCAAGGTGAAGCTCGCAAGAGGTGTGAGGATCCATTTACGTGCATCCGACAAGAACAGGTCGAGCAACAAGAGCAGCACAATGCCGCCCCCAAGAATGATCTCAGGAGCAAGTGCGTGGTAGTCGATT
>WLEX01000018.1 GCA_009704065.1 Actinomycetota bacterium | reverse complement strand
TCACTCATGCGTAACAGAAGCGTGTCTTTCGTTACTCCTGCATTCGATACAAGAATTTCGACAGGACCTAACTCGCTTTCGATCTGAGTGAATGCGGCGTCTACTTGTGCTGTGTCGTTGATATCGCATTTGATTCCGAGAAACCCATCAGGTGGTGGTGTGCTGTTGTATGTAATCGCAACGCGGTCGCCAAGTTCTGCAAATCGCTGCGCACAAGCGAGTCCGATTCCTTTTGCGCCACCTGTAACGAGAACTACGCGGCTCATTGTGCACCCCACTGCAATACCGCACTAGCTGCGGTCATTCCCGCGCCAAAACCAACCAACAGAACAAGGTCTCCCTCTTTTGGTCGAACCTGTCCGAAGTCGCCGAACAGTGCGAGAGGTATGGAAGCAGAGGAAGTATTACCTGTTTCATGTACCACGACTGAAACCTTCTCCATGGGCACACCCAATTTGTCGCACGCAGACGTGATGATGCGAATGTTTGCCTGGTGAGGAACAACTACTGACAACTGGTCTGCAGTGATTCCCGCTGCCTTCATGGATTTTTGTGCGCTATCGACCATTATTCGTACAGCTCGTCGAAATACTTCTTTGCCATCCATACGAATAAATCCGCCAATTTCGGCAAACAGAATTTCTTCAGCACTTCCATCGGCATCGAGATCCCAGCCAAGTAGCTGACCATGGCCTGACGTACTCTCTAAAACTGCGGCACCAGAACCGTCGGCAAATAAAATTGCTGTGTTGCGATCTGTCCAGTCTGTGACTCGAGAAAGCGAATCAGTACCAATAACGAGAACCCTCTCTGCACCCAAGGCAATGAGTCCGTGTGCATTAATTAACCCGTATACAAATCCAGAACAGGCAGCATTGACATCGAATGCTCCACAGCGAAGGCCTAAAGCATTTTGTACGGTTGCCGATGTGGCTGGAACTGCACGATCTGGTGTGGTGGTGGCAAGCACAAGCGCATCGATTGATGCTGGATCAATGCCGGCCATTGCAAGGGCCGCCGACCCACTCTCGATGCTCATTGCAGCTGTAGAACCGCCAATGTGTCGACGGTGAATACCCGTACGCTCTCTGATCCATTCATCGCTTGTTTCCATTGTGAGCGCTAAGTCATCATTCGTGACAATCTTTTCGCCTAATGCGACGCCCCAGCCGGTGAACCGGGCACCGCGAACATTCGATGGGATAGTTGGCATGGGATCCTCGTATTTCGGATTTAGTTGGTGCGCAACCAGGCGATTGGTTGACGAGACGTGACTCGTTCACCTTCGACCGCGATATAGCTTTGAACAATTCCGGCGAATGGAGAGCGCACTTCGTTGTCTCCCACATGACCGATTAGGTGACCAACGCTTATCTTTGAACCACTCGTCACATTTCCGACAGGCGTAAATATCCCAGCTGCTGGACTAACTACAAGACGCTCGATTGCAAAAAGATGTTCGCCTTCAATTTGTCCGGCGGCCAATGGAGCAGATGCGTCCACCCATTCGATGAGTTTGTCGAGTTCGTCTGGAGTGGCAACGCTGATGGTGCGGGCGGAGTCGACTGTTCTCTTAGCCATGCCGGTGAGTACGCCACCTGGACCAAGTTCAAGAAAACCAGTCACACCTTGTTCGGCAAGAGTGAGGAGACAATGCTTCCATCGAACGGGATTTGATAATTGCGCTGACAAAAGCGATGACCATTCTTCGCCTGTTGCATGAAGCAGAGCGTCGACATTCGATACAACGGGAACTTCCGTATCTCGAGGCGCTGCATCGTTAATGGCAGTGCGCAATCGATCTCTCGCTGCTGTCATAAAGGGAGTGTGGAATGCGCCAGAGACTTGTAAAGGCATGATCTTCTTGGCGCCAAGTTCTTTTGCGATAACCCCTGCTGCGGCTACACCTTCGGGAGAGCCGGCGATTACAACTTGGCCTGGAGCGTTAAAGTTCGCGACCCACACATCGCTATCTGCTCGGCGACATGCAACTTCAACTTGGTCGTCATCGAGGCCGAGTACAGCAGCCATAGTGCCAGGAGAGGCGAGACCCGCTTCATGCATGGCATCGGCGCGCTCAACAACTAAACGCACACCATCTTCAAAAGACAACGCGCCTGTAGCCGTGAGTGCCGTGTATTCGCCGAGGCTGTGCCCAGCACAAAAGCTTGGTTCTATTCCAAGACGTTCCACTGCATCGAGGACCATCAATGAAGATACGAATGTGGTGAGTTGAGCATTGCGGGTGTCTTTCAACTCTTCAGCGTCGGCGTCAAGGAGTAGTGCACTGACGTCGCGACCCGAAACGTCGGACGCTTCGTCGACGAGTTCCCAGCTCTCATGACCGACCCATGGTCGACCCATTCCGGGTCTTTGGGATCCTTGGCCGGGAAATGTGAACGCGAGCATGCTTGAAAAACCTTAGACGGAAGGGGGCTAACGAATGGTGCTACTCGAAGGTAAGGCTGATCTCCCTCTTCCCGATACGCTTGTCGGTCCTGGCCCGAGTGGCGGAATGGCAGACGCGACGGACTCAAAATCCGTTGTTCGAAAGGACGTGTGGGTTCGAGTCCCACCTCGGGCACCCAGGCCATCCATACACTCTGTATGTATGGGTCAACGTCTCCTTCATCGGCGCCTAGCGCAAGTGTCGGCTCGCATGCTTGAGTTGCGAAGTGAATTGCTAGTGGTCGCTGATCAGTTGAGCCACGTCACAGACGATGCAAACGATAAGTCTCTCAGGGCCTTGGTATCCGAAACTCCATCTGCTCAATTCGAATATCGGGAAGCCCAGCGTCACGCTGATGTGATGAAACGCCACCACGATCAGATCCTTGCTGAATTATCAGGCCTTGATCACAAGATGAACGAATTGTTAGACCGAATGAAAGAATCCACATCATGAGTATCCGCGTTGTCATTGCAGAAGATGAGGCCATCATTCGTCTCGACCTTAAGGAGACTCTCGAAGAAGAGGGCTACGAAGTCGTCGGTGAAACAGGTCGCGGCGACAAGGCGGTCGAGTTAGTGCGCGATCTGCGGCCCGACCTGGCCATTCTCGATATCAAAATGCCAGGGATGGACGGAATTGAAGCTGCGCGATTGATTACCAAAGATCGTATTTGTGGCGTTTTGGTGTTGACCGCTTTCAGTCAGCGTGAAGTAATCGAAGAAGCACGTGACGCTGGCGCTCTTGCGTACTTGGTGAAGCCTTTCCAAAAGACGGACCTCATCCCCGCCATCGAGGTAGCTATCGGTCGTTTCAAAGAACTACAGGCATTGAACGGTGAAGTTGATGCTTTGGAAGAACAACTGGAAACCCGCAAAATGCTCGATCGAGCTAAAGGGATTCTTATCGACAAGCACGGAATGTCTGAGACTGACGCATATGGATTCATTCAGCGCGGGGCCATGAATCATCGGTGCACGATGAGGGCAGTGGCCGACATGGTCGTCGCTGGCCAGCTTCTTCCCTAAAGATGAAAGACTTGCCTCCATGTTGATCATGGCTCTTGACGGAAACTCGCTCGCATACCGCGCTTTTTATGCGTTACCTGACGACATGACTAATTCGGCTGGTCAGGTAACGAACGCCGTGTACGGGTTTACCACCATGCTCCTTACATTGCTGAAGGAACACAAGCCCGATGGAATTGTGGTGGTGTTCGATAGGCCTGAGCCCACTTTTAGGCATGAGGCAATTCCGGAGTACAAGGCTCAGCGCGAGAAAGCCCCCGACATCTTGTACCAGCAGCTTGCAATGATTCGTGAGCTTCTCGATGTGTTAGGCGTTGAATGGCACGAGATGGCAGGATTCGAAGGAGATGATCTCATCGCCACAATTGCTCAGAAATGTGAAAATTCTGGCACTGATCTCATTGTTGTGACGGGTGATCGGGATAGCTACCAGTTGGTTCGCGACCCTCACATCAGGGTTCTGTACAACAAGCGCGGTGTCAGTGATTACGCGCTGTACAACGAAGCTGGAATTATCGAGAGAACTGGAGTCACATCTGCGCAGTATGCCGATTACGCCGCACTTCGTGGAGATCCGAGCGACAACTTGGACGGAATTCCAGGAGTCGGAGAAAAGACCGCCGCGAAACTTATTAATCAATATGGCGATATCGATGCCGTCGTTGCGGCAGCGAATGATCAGACTCCAAAGTTAAAAGCTGGTTTGCTCGAACATGGAGAACGTGTGAAACGAAATGCCGGCATGATGGTGCTGCGTCGAGATGTACCTATGGACATCGATGTCACACGACTAGCACCGCGGCCACATCTTGCCGAGGCAGAGCAGATGTTTGCAATGCTCGAATTCAAAACGATGTTTAAGCGTTTGACTGATTTAGCCAAAACCGCTCAATGGGAAACAACTGGGGATGTAGGGCAGCAAGTTGCCTCAGCAGTTGCGGCTACCGCACAGGATGTTGCTGTAGCTCCGGTTCGAGTGGTTCAGTCGGCAGAAGAAGCCGTGTCGTTGATTCGTTCTTTGCCAACGTTGTACATCTCTGCGCAATTCGACAATGATCCCGGTCGAAGTGCAGTGCAAGGAATGGCTTTTGTTGTTGATGAAACTCCTGGATCGACTGCGTACATTTCGCGAGATGTACTACTGCACGATGAAGTGAAACAAGCATTCACGGAACATCGTTCCGTTGTTTGCCACGATGCGAAACCGTTTATGCGTTCACTAATGGCTGACGGCATCGACTTATCGTTTTTGACATTAGATACAGCTATTGCTGCATATCTCATCAATCCTTCCAAGTCGAGTTATTCGCTCGCGTCAGTATGTGGTGAATTTCTTGGTGCAGAACCAACCAGTTCGATGGAATCAGATGGAACCTTTGACTTTGGTGGAACTGATATTTCTGCGCAAAGTTGTGCTGAAGCAGCCGTATTTGTCTCTCGGCTTGCCCCTGTTGTGTTGGCAGGTCTCGCAGATATTCATAACGAATCGTTGTACGCAGATATTGAGAACCCGTTGGTCCACGTGCTTGCAAAGATGGAGAGTGCCGGAATCGCTGTCGATACAGCAGCACTGTTGTCAATTAAAGATCGACTAACGGCCGAAACACAAGAGTTGACACAGTTGTTACATTCCATCGCTGGAAAGACGTTCAACGTGAATTCGCCGACGCAGTTGCGAGAGATTCTGTATACCGATCGTGGTTTGGCTCCTGGGAAAAAGACAAAAACAGGGTTTAGTACCGATGCCGCAACCCTTGAGAAATTGCATGATCAGTGGCCGGAATTTATCGGGCCGCTGTTGCGCTATAGAGAAGTAGAGAAACTGCGGTCAACGTATGGAGAGGGATTACTCCACGAGATTGCGCCTGATGGTCGTATCCACGCCACCTTCAACCAAACCGTTGCTCGTACAGGGCGATTGAGCAGCGATCAACCAAATTTGCACAACATTCCTGTTCGGTCTGATGAGGGAAAAGTTTTTCGAACTGCATTTGTTGCTCCTAAGGGATGCAGTTTGCTCGTCGCTGACTACAACCAAATTGAACTGCGATGCATTGCGCATCTTGCAAATGATCCTGGCTTAATATCGGCATTTGCTGCTGGAGAAGATATTCACAACGCCACGGCTGCTCGAGTATTCGGTGTGGCTTTAGGTGAGGTCACTGCAGACCAGAGGTCGAAAGCAAAGATGGTGTCGTACGGCCTTGCCTACGGCATGGAGGCGTACGGTCTCAGTCAGCGGTTGTCCATCGGAGTCGACGAAGCTTCGGTGATATTGAAGGCCTACTTCGAAGCGTTTCCAAACGTAAAGAAATATATGGATGACGCAATAGTGGAAGCGCGTCGAACTGGTTATACGGAAACACTGTTCGGCCGTCGTCGTCAGATACCTGAACTCTTGAGCGACAATTTCCGAGTGCGGCAAGCAGGCGAGCGCCAAGCAATGAATGCCGCTATCCAGGGTTTGGCTGCAGATATCTTCAAAATTGCACTAGTACGTATCGACAAATTGTTGACTGAGAAGGATTTCCTTTCTCGAGTTGTGCTGCAGGTTCATGACGAAGTCATTGTTGAAGTTCCGGATTCGGAAAAAGAAGTCGTTGGTCCTTTAATTCTCGACACCATGCGGGGCGCTGCCGATCTCAGTGTTCCATTTGAAGTGAATGCTGCATGGGGAGACACCTGGGCATCGGCAAAAGGGTGACATGACCTCGGCTGACTCTCATTGGTTTGAGAAAATGGCGACTCACATGGGCGCTGCGTATCTGCGTTATTCCTTCACAAAGGGAACGAAGCAGGAAGTGGACTTCATCGTTGATCGCCTTGGCTTGAAGCCGGGAATGAGAATTCTCGACATTGGTTGTGGGCCCGGTCGCCACGCTAATGAATTGGCTACACGTGGCTTCCTTGTTCATGGAATCGACATCAGTGAATCATTTGTTGAAATTGCAAAGAGTAAAGCGCCTCTGGGAGCAACCTTTGAAAGAATGGACGCTCGCAAATTGACTTTTGAAGATGAATTCGACGTGGCTATTTGTCTCTGTCAAGGTGCATTCGGTCTGATGACGGCGCAAGGGGAGGATGCACTTGTTCTCCGCGGGATTCGTAAAGCCCTGAGATCAGAAGGCAAATTGGCACTCTCTGCATTTAATGCGTATTTCTCTGTGAAGTACCACACCGATGCTGAGTTTGACGCGAATTTGGGTGTTTCCCACGAAAAGACCGAGGTGCGTAATACGTCGGGGACACCCCTCGAGGTCGACCTATGGACCGGCTGTTACACCCCGCGTGAGCTTCGACTGATGCTCGACCTAGCGGGTTTCGAGGTGCAAGAAGTGCTCAGCGTCGACCCTGGAAGTTATAAGGAAGCTCCGCCGTCATTGGAGAGTTCGGAATTCCTGGTGATAGCGTTTGCTTCGCCTTCCCATCGGGAGGGCTCCCTGTAATTAGGGATCCATCGATACCTTTATTTATCCATCTCGAAAGAACAATTCCTTGTCCGACACCACTCTCTCTTCCGCCGCAATGGGCTCCTTCGACGCGGAAGGCAATTACACACCTCGTCAAATCACAGAACGTGATCTCCCTACCAGTTTCGCCGATGCCATCGAAGGCACGATGGTCGAACTGAAGGACGGACAGCTTGTCACTGGCACTGTCGTCAAAATCGATCGCGACGGAGTGTTGCTTGAGTTCGGTTACAAAACAGAAGGTGTTATTCCAACACGTGAGTTGGCAATCAAGAATGATGTCAATCCGCACGACATCGTAAAGCTCGGCGAAAAAGTTGAAGCACTCATTCTTACTCTTGAAGACAAGGAAGGACGTCTCGTTCTTTCAAAGAAGCGTGCTCAATACGAGAAGGCTTGGGCCGACATCGAAAAGAAGAAGGAAGAAGACGGAGTCGTTCACGGAACTGTCATCGAAGTTGTCAAGGGTGGTCTTATCGTCGATATTGGCCTTCGTGGATTCCTCCCTGCATCGTTGGTAGAGCTTCGTCGCGTTCGCGACCTTGCTCCTTACATGGGTCAGACCATCGACGCAAAGATCATTGAACTCGACCGCAATCGCAACAATGTTGTGTTGTCACGTCGTGGATTCCTCGAAGAGAATCAGAAAGAAACTCGCGACGACTTCCTCAACAATCTCAAGCCTGGCGAAATTCGTGAAGGAAAGATTTCTTCGGTGGTTGCATTTGGTGCTTTCGTCGATCTTGGCGGCATGGATGGTCTCATTCACGTTTCCGAATTGTCTTGGAAGCATGTTGAGCATCCTTCACAAGTCGTTGCAATTGGTGACCCCGTCACTGTTCAGGTTCTTGAAGTCGACTTCAGTCGTGAGCGCATCAGTCTTTCGCTTAAAGCAACGCAACAAGATCCTTGGCAAGAATTTGCTGGAAGCCACGAAGTGGGCCAACTTGTATACGGTCGCATCACAAAGCTTGTTCCGTTTGGTGCATTCGTGCAAGTGGGCGACGGAATCGAAGGACTCGTACACATCTCTGAAATGTCAGCGCATCACGTTGAATCAGCAGAGCAAGTTGTTACACCTGGCGAAGAACTATGGGTCAAGATCATCGATCTCGACCTTGCACGTCGCCGAATCTCTATCTCAATCAAACAGGCTGCGGAGGGTGGCGAACTTGCTGCCGAATACCAAGGCCAGTTCGAGGTCGATGAGCACGGCAACTGGGTGGGCGGCGACGACACCGAGCGTGAAGCTGCATGGGCTGAGTACTACAAGGAATACGGTCAGCCCGGTGAAGAAGGCGCAGTTGCTACAGAAGAAGTAGCCGTTGCTCCTGAGGCCGATCAGGCCTAATTCAGGCTCACCATGATCCTGCTCGGCCTCACTGGCGGAATCGGGTCCGGTAAATCAACTGTCTCTGCTCTTTTAGCGAGTCGTGGCGCGGTCATCATCGATGCCGATGCAATCGCACGTGAACTACAGGCGCCCGGACAACCTCTGCTCGTCACGCTGGCAGAGCGTTTCGGGGCGTCACTAATCGATGAATCTGGTGCGCTCGATCGTGCCGCACTGGCTTCGATTGTGTTTGCAGATCCCGAAGCATTGAAGGATCTGAACAAGATTGTTCATCCGGCTATTGCTGTTGAGATGGACCGAAGAATGAAGGAGCAGCGCGAAACCGACAATGTTGTCGTGCTCGACATTCCATTGCTGGCCGAGAATCCACGTACAGGATTAAGTGGCGTCGTGGTTGTTGATGTTCCTGTCGATGTTGCGGTGTCACGACTTGTTGAGTTTCGTGGAATGACAGAAGATGATGCACGAGCTCGAATCGCCAAGCAAGCGACTCGTGATGAACGTCGAGCAATTGCTGATCAGGTAATTGACAATTCGGGAGAGTTGTCTGCTTTAAGTGATCAGGTGGAGGCGGTCTGGCAATGGGCCGTAACGCTGCCGCCAGCGGCCGACGACGCTGGTAATCGCGTACCAACGCCCTAACCGGTTGTGGCTGTACCATCGGTGTTGTGCCACAGTTCGAGGTAGTTTCGCCCTTCCAACCTGCTGGAGATCAGCCCAAAGCCATTGCTGGATTGACCGAGGGTTTGAACGCTGGTGAACGAATGCAGACCCTGTTGGGCATTACTGGATCCGGTAAGTCAGCAACTATCGCGTGGACAATTGCAGCTACACAGCGCCCCACATTGATCTTGGCGCCCAACAAGAGTCTCGCAGCGCAGTTGGCGCAAGAGATGCGCGAGTTTTTTCCCAATAACCGCGTTGAGTTTTTTGTTAGTTACTACGACTACTACCAACCTGAGGCGTACATACCGTCGAGCGACACCTTTATTGAGAAAGACTCATCAATCAACGATGAAATCGATCGTTTGCGACACTCCGCAACTGCGGCACTTCTCACACGCAGAGACACCATTGTTGTTGCAAGTGTGTCATGTATTTACGGAATGGGTGATCCCGAGGAGTACAGAGGACAGCTACTTGAGTTGCACGTGGGAGTCGATTACGACCAACGCAGCATTCTGAGGCGATTAGTTGATCTTCAGTACGGAAGAAATGACATGACACTGGGGCGAGGAAACTTTCGCGTGAGGGGCGACACGGTAGAGATTCATCCGTCGTATGAGGAATCTGTTGCGCGTATCGAGATGTTCGGAGACACCGTAGAGAGAATCACAATGATCGATCCACTAACAGGGGAGACATTGTCCGAGCCAAGCGAACTGATTGTTTTCCCTGCCACACATTATGTGGCAGGTGATGAGCGCATGCGCAGAGCGATTGTTGGAATCGAAAAGGAACTGCAGGAACAATTGGCCATGTTTGAGAAGCAAGGAAAACTTCTCGAGGCGCAACGACTTCGAATGAGAACACAATTCGATCTGGAGATGATGCAGGAGATGGGATATTGCAATGGAATTGAAAATTACTCTATGCATATCGACGGCCGTCAACCAGGAGAACCGCCGTTTACTCTGCTCGATTATTTTCCGAAAGACTATTTACTGATCATCGACGAAAGCCACGTGGCGGTGCCTCAATTGCACGCACAATATGCAGGTGACCGTAGCCGCAAGAACACGCTTGTCGAACACGGGTTTCGATTGCCAAGTGCTCGCGACAATCGTCCACTCCAGTTCGAGGAGACAATGGAACGGCTCAACCAATGCATCTTCATGTCGGCTACTCCTGCTGCGTTCGAACTTCAACACAGTGACCGTGTGGTCCCACAAATTGTTCGTCCCACTGGGCTTGTCGATCCTGAAGTAATCGTGAGACCAACTAAGGGCCAGATTGACGATCTGATTGAAATGATTAGAGGACGCATAGAAATAGGCGACCGAGTATTGGTAACAACACTCACGAAGAAGATGAGTGAGGATCTCACCGAGTATCTCTTAGAGCAAGGTCTTCGTGTGCGCTACCTGCACTCCAATATCGACACCATGCAACGGATTGAGATTTTGCGATCCTTGCGGCTAGGTGAGTTCGATGTGCTTGTGGGTATCAACCTTTTGCGAGAAGGTCTCGACCTTCCTGAGGTGTCGTTGGTGGCAATTCTTGATGCTGACAAAGAGGGCTTTCTTCGAAGCGAGACATCTCTCATTCAGATGATTGGGCGAGCTGCTCGTAACGTAGCCGGGCAAGTAGTCATGTATGCCGACAAGGTGACACCATCTATGGAGAGAGCAATTGGGGAGACACAGCGTCGTCGTCAGATGCAACTGGCGTACAACGAAGAACACAACATTAATCCTCAGACGATTCGAAAAGCCGTGGGAGATATTTTGTCTTTCCTCAATGGCTTTGGAGACGATTCGTCGAACCTTCCTGGGAAGGGAGGCCGTAAGCAACGCGAGCGTGACAAAGTGAAGCACGAATTGAAGTCACTACCGCAAAGGGAACTTGGTCAGCTCATTCAGACCTTGGAAGAAGAGATGCACGAGGCCGCCACAGACCTCAAATTCGAATATGCAGCTCGACTTCGTGACGAAATAAATGATCTTCGTCGTGAACTTCGTGACGCTCGGTGAGTGTTCGGTAACCTCG
>WLEX01000179.1 GCA_009704065.1 Actinomycetota bacterium | reverse complement strand
CTCACTCAGCTCGAACAGCAACGGCGGCGAACCTTCTTGCGCCATTGGGTCGACCGCGATTCAGGCATGGTATGCATCCGCGGCGAATTCGATCCCGAATCAGGGTTGCAAATAGTCGGACGATTGCAAAACACTGTCGATCGATTATTTCGAGAAGGAAATGTTAATGGTGAGCCACGATCACCCGATCAATTACGTGCCCTTAGTTTGTGCGCCTTAGTACTCGACAGCTCTACCAATTCAGCCGATCATATTTCCTCGGCATATGCACGAGCCGATGTCAGCGTTGTGGTCGACCTGAAAACGTTGCAAACAGGTATTCACCGGTATTCAGTTATTCATACTGGTACCGACATCGATATACCAATCGACACCATTCGTCGCATTGCATGTGAGGCGAAAATCATTCCCATCGTTCTAGGAACTGATGGTGTTGTGCTCGATGTAGGTCGTTCAAACCGTCTTGCCACACGCCACCAGCGACGAGCCCTCGAATCAATGCATGCATCGTGTGCTGTTCCACAATGCACTATTCCCGTAGCTCAATGTCAACCACATCACATTGCATTTTGGTCACTTGGTGGGCCAACAGACATGGCAAATTTGGTGCCGTTATGCACCGAACATCATCGATGTGCACATGAAGGAGGATGGAAGCTTTCACTTGATCCTGCTACCCGAGAACTTTCCGTGCGTGAGCCGGGATCTGCACGAGTTCGTACTGCAGTACCCGAATCAGTGCGTGCGTTTTCTACCGCCTAGGAGACTGGGTCTGCTACCAACAACGGGATAACTCGCGAAGTCTTTGCTTTGTAATCGTTGTACTGAGGAAATACTGCAGCTGAACGTTCCCACCAAGTGGCGTATTCGTCGCCTGTTACCTCGCGCACAGTGACACGAAATGGTGCGGGACCGTCTTGCACCAATACTTCAGTGGGATGTGCCAGAAGATTCGAATACCAATCGGGATTTTCGTCAGAGCCACCACGTGACGCCACCAACGCATAGGAGCCTTCGTGCTCAACACGCATCAAGGCAATCTTGCGAACATTGCCGCTCTTTGCACCACGCATGGTGACGATAATGACGGGAATGCCGGTCTCTAAGAGTGTGTTGCCCTCGGTACCTGCAGATTTCTCATAGGTCTCAACCTGATTGCGCACCCATTCGCTAGTGCTTGGTACGTATGTTCCCGAAAGTTCAGTCATAGCCACATTGTAGTTCCTCGCGGTTACGGAGTTACGGTGAACTAGGTGCCTCTCAGTTCTGTCTCCCTCATGCGGTGCCCCGTCAGTACTTCGGTAACCGAATTATCTGAAATTGTGCGTCGCGACGGAGGAGTAGTCATCGAAGGTCTTCTCACCCAAGGTGAAACCTCAACAGTGCACGATCAATTGCAACCACACGTTGAGAAACGATCACCCGGATTTCGAGAAGATGCTGGCGATGACGAATTCTACGGTCGGAAAACAGTTCGTATTCAAGGTCTAGCTGCAAAGAGTCGCCAGTTTGTCGACTCGATATTGCTCAACGAAATTCTTCTGGGAATTGCCGACAACATTCTTTTGGCTAACTGTGGAAATTATTGGATGAGCCAAGCCGAAACTATTTACATCGCACCTGGTAACCCAGCACAGACACTTCATCGAGATGACATCAACTGGTCATTTGCAGCCAAGCAAGGAATCGATTTACAAATGTCGGTGTTAGTTGCACTTGGCGATTATGACGCAGAGGTGGGTGCGACCCGGGTTGTGCCGTTTAGTCACCGCGATGGGTACAACAGCCCCATCGATTCTTCTCTTGCGCAACCGGTGGAACTGCAACCAGGTGACGCTTTGGTCTACCTCGGAAGCCTCGCGCACGGTGGTGGCGCGAATACCAGTGAGAATCGAATTCGTAAAGCTCTCTACATGGGTTTTCTCTTGGGTTGGTTGACACCAGAAGAAGCAGTTCCACTCGCTATTCCTCTTGAAATTGCACAAACCCTTCCTGAGCGCGCACGCTCTCTTCTCGGCTTGTCGAGCTTGCGTGGAAATACTGCTACCACTGGGATCGAATCATTTGCACAACTGTGGCAACTTGATCGTGACCATCTCGACAAACTCGATGGAACATTTCTACAGTAGATCGATGAACTAGCTATCGATTTTCAGTGTCAACATCGAGAACGCGACCAAGCTTGCGGAAAGTAGATCGAAAAGCTTCAATCACTTCAGGATTGCCGATGAGTTCTTCGGGAAGACCATCTTGAGTCACGGTAATGCGAGTGCCACCGTTATCAGCATCGAATGCTTGGGTGGAACGAAGTTCACTTCCCATAAATTCGGGTTCGGAAAACACCATCTTGTTCGGTTCTTGAAGTTCAACAATCACTCCACGATTTTCATTAACTACACCAGTGTCGTCGAAAACCATGTTGAAGTCGAAACGACCTCCGACACGTATTTCAACATTCACCGAATCAAGCGGTACGTGCAGGCCGTCAGGAGCAAAAAACTGATGGAATATTTCAGGGGTTGTGTACGCCTCCCACACTTTTTCTGGTGTGGTGGCAATCCAATGTGAAACAACAAATGGCGGAGTCATATTTTTACAAGGTATAGCGATATACGTTTGTTTCGCGCGCGACAAACCCAAGGCGTTGATACAAACGATTGGCTGCCTCGCGTGAAGGACGCGATGTGAGTTCAACAGTGATGGCACCACGATGATGTGCTTCAAGAATTGCGGCCTGATTCAGAGCTTCGCCGACACCATGGCCGCGAGATGATCCGTCAACCACCACATCTTCAATCCATGCGCGCACCCCGGTCGGTATGGCAAATGTTGCAAGAGTGAGAGAGCCAACAATGTGCTCATCAAGACGGGCAATAAAGAGAACTGTGGACGGAGATTCAATGATTGTCGCCAATTGGGCCTGTGTGGGAGGCGGATTTGACGAAGAGAGTTGCGGGATGAGTCGATTAAAAGCCTCGACCAATTCGGCATTGGCAATAGTGGCTTGTTCAACGACAACTGACATACCCCAACATTGCCACAAAATGAACGAAATACGTGATTCTGAGGGCTGATTTTCGGCGATAGATTTCAAGGCAATGACAGCCACAGATCACGTTCGTTGGTTATCGCAACCGCGGCTTCATAGCCCTGCGGTCATCGCAGGATTCAGCGGATGGAACGACGCCGCCGATGCTGCAAGTACAGCTGTTCGCACTCTGATTGACGTGTGGAAAGCAGAACCACTAGCCGAGATCGATCCAGAAGAGTTCACAGATTTCGCAACTATTCGTCCTTCAGTGCGTCTCGATAGCGATCAAACTCGTTCCATTACGTGGCCCAAAGTCAGTCTCTGGCACGCAAGTACGCCTGGTGCTGATGTCATTTTGATTCTTGGTCCCGAGCCAAGTTTGAAGTGGCGTTTGTTTACCGAACAAATTGTCAGTGTGGCCGCTCGCTTCGAAGCATCACTCGCTCTCACACTTGGTGCATTGCTGGCTGATGTACCCCACACTCGTGATCCTCGCGTTTTTGGTACAGCAAACGACCAGCCAACAATCGATCGCTTCGACCTACAGCGCTCTACTTACGAAGGCCCCACGGGCATCGTTGGTGTATTGCACGATGCGTGCAACGAATCGTTACTGCCTTCGGTTTCGTTGTGGGCAACTGTTCCCATGTACGCATCTCATGTTCCCTCACCAAAAGCAGCAAATGCTCTCATTGCTCGCGCGTGCGAAATCATTGGCACTCCTGCCCCTATCGGTGCGCTCCATAATCAAGTAGTTGCCTACAACAATCGCGT
>WLEX01000178.1 GCA_009704065.1 Actinomycetota bacterium | reverse complement strand
TTCACCACGGCCATAAATGAACGTAACGATGGATATGCAATGAATCGCACTTCATCCCATTCGCGACCATCTCCCATGATGGTTCCTTCTACAGTGAAAATTGCTGCAGCACCGCCACCATGTTTTTGGGCGACCGTGAAAGCAGATGACTGGTATGCCTCCATGCCGCCTTGGCGTCCACCCTCGGCAAATTTCAAAAGATGCACCACCATGATGGGGCCGTCTTCGTCGGTGGGAGCGTGTTCAACATTGTCCCATCCCTGATAATCAACGCGATATGAAGAATCGAGCGGGACAGGTTGGCTGCCTATGACAAAGGTGAAGTCCATGCCAGCGTCTTTATGAATATGACGCTGTTGAAAATCTTCGCGGTTCTGCATGCCAAGAAATGCCTGGCGCGAGGGGTACTTCACCACACCGATGCGATCCCACTTGTGATCATTGCCTGCAAGTTGTAGTTCTACATCTCCAAAGAAAGGAATCTCTGCACCTAGTTCGGCGAGGATCTCTGTAGGGGCATACAAATCATCTGCTTCTTGTCCGCTAATGCCATGCGAACCATCGTCGTACTGCGCTTCAACGTGGTACTTCATAAAGTTCACCATCCACACTGGGCCGTCATCCTCGGGCGCTGTGGTGAACATCTTCGTTCCGTAGTCACGGTTTACTTTTCCGTATTTTGGTTTGTGAGGTGACATGGTGTGTCTCTTTCTATTAGAGAGAAATAATGTGACCGGCTTCAGCACTGCTAGCGCCTGAAACCAGTTGGTCGTACACAGATGCAAGTGCATCGGCACCGCGAGATTCTTCAATCTTCATCCAACGCCGTGAATCTGTAATGAAAGTCTCGAGCGCAGTATCCATACGTTCGTTCAATACGTCGCGTCCCCATTCCTTGCCCCGCTTTGCAATTTGTGAGGGGGCAAAGAAGAATTGCGGCACAGGCCCAACGAGGCCTTTTTTGGATCCGCCTTGATCCCAGTGAGTAGCGCCAATGGCGCATGAGTACATGAGTGACTCACCAAAGTGTTCGTGGACTTGCGCCGTGACAGTGAGATTGCCCGCCATATCGACATACACAGTGGGCGCCCAATCAGCGAGTGATGCAATGTCGTCGTACGTCGCCACTTCGTCGTACAGGTTCACCTTCTTCACAAAATCAACATTTGCTGCAGATGTGAGTGCAATACAGTGAGTGTTTCCACGTGCCCGAACGCGATGAGCAAATGCGATTGCTGTTTTGCTGGATGCACTGCTCACAACAATTTGTCCGGCACCGTACATTCCGTTATCGAACAAGAAATCCTCGGCAAGATACGACGTAACAAAAAGGCCGCGAAGCAATAGATAGGCATGATCATTTTCTGATGCGGTGTCGGAGACGCGATCGAATGACCGATATGCCATTGCATGCTTTTCACGGTGTGCACCAATATCTATAAAGCCGCCGGTTGTTGCCGAAGCAAGAACAACATGATGATCTGCTGCGGGGAAGAAACCAAAGTAACGCGTGCCAACAGCGATGTCGGCGTTTGCAGATGCAGTGACAATGCCAAAGCCCATAACGGGTAAGCGGCCCCAACCATCTTCGGTGGGGAAGAATCCCCAGTAGTCGAGGAAGTCGCCTCCGAGTGCGTAGCTCACGTTGTTTGAGGTGAGAGCAAATTCCTGCAATGCCAACACGACTTCGCCTTCTTGTGGCTGGGGAATGGAAGTAGTGACAGTGCGGTGATTCTTGATATTGGAGCGGTCGATTTCAAAATGCATGGGTAATTCCTTCTGGGGTACAACATAGGGTGCGCAGGCCCACTGGTAAGAAGCCCATGCGAACACCATCTATTCTCATGCGACACCGTATATGTAGCCAAAAGTAGGCAAAGATAGGGCAGAACTTCTAAGGGGGCTGTATGTCGAAGAAATATGGATTCGAAGGAAAAATCGAACGGTACGTCAAAGATTCCGAGCCGTGGTTCGCGACACCAGCGCATCCTGGCGACGACGCCCCCAATGTGATCTTCGTTCTTCTCGATGACACTGGTTTTGCACAAATGGGTTGCTTTGGTTCCGATATTGATACCCCCAATATCGATGCACTTGCTGCAGACGGTTTGCAGTTCACAAACTTCCATGTGACGCCGCTATGTTCCCCTACGCGCGCTGCACTTCTCACCGGGCGCGCCAACCATGCAGTCGGCATGCGAACGGTCTCCAACTTCATTACAGGTTTCCCGAATCAATTAGGACATATCTCGAACCACGCAGCAACGGTTGCCGAAGTGCTCGGCGATGCCGGCTACGGAACATTCGTATGCGGTAAGTGGCACTTGGCTCCTATGGAACAATGCTCTGCTGCAGGGCCTTTTGATCAATGGCCACTTGCACGCGGTTTCAATCGTTTCTATGGCTTTCTCGATGGTGAAACCGATCAGTTCTATCCAGATCTAGTGGCCGATAATCATCCCATCGAACCACCTGCCGGTCCGGAAGATGGATATCACTTGTCGGAAGACTTGGTCGATCAAGCGTTGCGTATCATCGCCGACTTCAAAGGCGTACGACCAGATCGTCCTTTCTTTGGGTACATGCCATTTGGAGCTACACATGCGCCCCACCAGGCCCCCGCTTCTTACATGGCTAAGTACAAAGGCAAGTTCGATGAAGGCTGGGACGTTGTTCGTGAGCGTTGGTACAAGAAGCAAATCGCTACTGGTGTTATTCCGCCCGATACAGAACTTGCACCACGTAACCCCGGTGTGAAGCCATGGGATGAGTTGTCCGATAACGAAAAGAAATTGGCTGCACGTTTACAAGAAGCATTTGCAGCGTTTCTCGATCACACCGATGATCAGATTGGTCGTTTAGTAGAGGGCCTTCGCAAGCTCGGCCAACTCGACAACACCATTCTTGTTATTCATGCTGACAATGGCGCCTCACAAGAAGGTGGCCCATACGGAGTAATGCACGAGATGAAGTTCTTCAACGGCATCTTTGAAACTCCCGATGAAGCAATCAATAACATCGACACCATTGGTGGCCCTAATAGCCATACCAACTACCCATGGGGTTGGGCACAAGTAGGGAACACGCCGTACCGCTGGTACAAGCAGAACACCCACGAAGGTGGTGTGCATGTACCAATGGTGATGCATTGGCCAAATGGAATCGCCAAAGATCAACGTGGTACGAAGCGTGATCAGTTTGTGTTTGTTGCCGACATTGTTCCTACTGTGTACGACATCTTGGGAATCACACCGCCCACCACACGCAAGGGTCTCGAACAGATGCCGGTGACTGGGCATTCATTTAAATCAGTTATTGCCGATGCGAAAGCGCCAGCAACAAACACTGTTCAGTACTTTGAGAATGGTGGCAGTTTGGCGATTGTTGTGGGGGAATGGAAAGCAGTGTTGAAGCACACGTCTGGACAGCCATACGCAAACGAAAAGTGGGAGTTGTACCACTTGGCAAAAGATCGTTCTGAATCGAACGACCTTGCTGAAAAAGATCCAGCGAAACTTGAAGAAATGGTTGCGCACTGGTGGGAGCAAGCCGAACTTCATGGAGTGTTGCCACTCGATGACCGCGGTGTCGAATTGTTTGGTTCGCGGTATCGAAAGAATTCACCACACCCCGAAGATCGTCGTTATGTGTACCGACCACCGATGTCGCCAATGCCTGGTCAAGCGTCGGGAGGTCTTGGTGGACGCAATGTCGATCTGATCGCAACGGTCAACTACAAAAAAGGTGATGAAGGTGTTTTGTATGCGACCGGCACACAAAACTCCGGCGTTTCCTTCTTCGTACAAAACGGGC
>WLEX01000177.1 GCA_009704065.1 Actinomycetota bacterium | reverse complement strand
TCATCACGTTGGATCACCAAGCATGTTCCAAAGGTTGAAGTTGTCTCACATTATGCATATGGACTTTCCTCTATTGGAGCTGTGTGGTTTGTAACCGATGATGGTCGCTTAGAGGGCGCCGCTGCAGTGTCTGCGATTTTGAAAAGAGCAGAGTCGCGCTTGTTTCGTCTTCTCGGTGTATTTATTGCATTGCCGGTCATGGGTGTTCTTGCACAACTCGTATATCTCGCAGTTGCACACAATCGATCGCGCATCTCACGACTTATCGGCGTGAAGGCTTGTGGACTCCCTGGCCCAGATCAGTAGTTAGCGGCTCGAGAAGCCCTGTGGCAACATTCGACGTCGTCGCCACCACGTACGGATTGGGCCGGTGGCATATTTGCTTGTGGTTCCAATAAGCGCAGTGGAAATTAATACACGTGGTACCGCATCGATTTTTGCAAAATAAGGTGACAGACCTAAGGAGAACACCAAAGCGACTGGGTAGATCCACGCAATATCGAAGATGAACTTGTGAACCCGTGTGCGATGTCGCTCTACTTCGCCAAGGGCGTTAAAGAATTCTTCCGTACCGGCTGTCACAGTGACTTTTTCACTAGCAACCAATTGATCGGCGCGTTCGCGCAAGGCGACGCGAATTTCGCTGCGCTCCCAATCGCGCAAATGCAGAACATCGGCAAAGCGAAAAATCATCTGATACACATCGGAACCTTTTGCTGGCCACAAGACTGTGGCCCCCAGACAACCGGGTGCAACTTGAATGGCATCGGTCATGTCGTGACACCACTTTTCAAATTCAATCTTGTTTGCTGGGTTTACTGTTCTCGCAATGGCCACTGTGACAGTGCCAGGCGCAATCTTTGGTAACTGTCCGGTATTAAAATACCCTGTGAGTTCTGCCATGTGTAATACCGTAGTCCCGTATCGCAACTACCATGGGTCAGTCCATGAATGCGCTTGTTGTCTACTGCCATCCTGTTGAAGGAAGCTTTTGTTCGGCAATGCGTGACGCCGCAATACGGGGCCTGCAACACGCGGGACACAACGTTTCTGTCATCGATTTAGCAGCGGAGAGTTTCAGTCCCGTTATGCCGGCAAACGAATTGCAGACCTACATTGCTATGGATGAAGAGGTGCCAGCCCCGATGCAGCGACATGTGAGGGAATTGCGACGTGCCGAGATTTTGGTATTTGTGTACCCCACCTGGTGGTCTGGTCTGCCAGCCCAATTAAAAGGTTGGTTAGAGCGAGTGATGTTGCCTGGCGTTGCTTTTCGCCTTAGTCCTAATCAGAAAGTACGTCCTGCACTTACACATATGCGCCATATTGTGGTGATTTCTACATTCGGTTCACCGTGGCTGTATGTGAAAGCCGTGAACGATAATGGCCGCCGGATCCTGACCCGAGCTTTGAAACTTTCTACCTCGCTTCGCACGAGCACCTCTTCGATGGGGCTGTATGCGATGGATAAAGCGACGAGTGATGATCGATCGGCGTTTCTCGCACGTATCGAAAAAAAGATGGCACGCATATGAACGTTCTTGTGATCTCTGCACATCCGGCTCCCGAATCTCTGTGTCACACTCTGCAGGAATCGGTTGTGAAGGTACTGAACCAAGCGGGTCACACCTTGCGCCATCATGATTTGTATCTTGAGCAATTTGATCCAGTGTTCACGTCATTCGAGCGCTTGAATCACACGGGCCCAGCAGAAGTAAAGCTGCAACAGTTTCCAGAGTTACGTCCCTATGTAGAGAATTTGCAGTGGTGTGAAGCGCTGGTATTGGTGTATCCCACGTGGTGGTCGGGACAGCCTGCAATTTTAAAGGGATGGTTCGATCGCATTCTTATGAGTGGTGTTGCGTGGGTTTTGCCCGAAGGCGTTGCGCGAATATCACCCGCTCTCACCAATGTGAGGAAGTTGGTTGTTGTCACAACACATGGGTCCTCCAAATTGGTGAATGCAATCGAGGGAGAAGGCGGCAAGCGCACGGCGTTCCGCTCGGTCCGTCTGATGTTTCATCCGCGTGCTCGCTCTACATGGCTTGCGTTCTACGGAGTTGATCACTCATCGGAAAATGCTCGAACACGGTTCATTCGTCGCGTAGAGCGAAAAATAGTGAGAGCCCTCGGATAACACTTCATTCAGATGTCTCTAGTACCGTCGCCTACATGAAGACAATGCTTGTTCAAGAACTTGGCTCACTCGATGCCCTCGAGGTAGTGGAGATGGAGTCTCCTGCCTTAATCGATGGCCATGTACGAATAGACATTTTGGCGTGTGGCCTTAACTATGTCGACTCACTAATGATTGAAGGCAAGTACCAAATCAAACCGCCTGTTCCGTATCGTCCTGGTTCAGAGGTTGTGGGTCGTGTCACGGAAGTCGCTGCAGATGTCACCAATGTGGCAGTCGGCGATCGAGTGTTTGTTCCCATTGGTATAGGCGGTTTTTCTGATCAAGCGGTTGTGCATGCGTCGCGTACTATCAAAATCCCCAGTGCATTATCCGATGGACAAGGCGCCACGTTTATGCAGAGTTATCTCACTGCGTGGTTTGCATTTCACAAACGTGCCACCGTACGTGAAGGAGCAACCATGTTGGTGCTCGGTGCTGGTGGAGGGGTCGGTCTCGCCGCTGTTGATCTTGGTGTCGCAATGGGATTGAGGGTCATCGCAGCCGCATCAAGCGAAGAGAAGCGTCAACTCGCCATAGATCGAGGCGCATTTGCCGCTGTCGATGTATTAACCGAAGATGTGAAAGCTCGCACTCGCGAGCTATGCGGTGGTGGCGTTGACATGGTGTACGACCCCGTAGGTGGCGATCTTGCAGAACCATGTCTGCGTGCTCTTGCACCATTTGGTCAGTACATGGTGGTCGGATTTGTAGGCGGGATTCCTCGTTTGCCAGCAAATCATGTCTTGCT
This sequence comes from Actinomycetota bacterium, assembly GCA_009704065.1. Lineage (GTDB taxonomy): Bacteria > Actinomycetota > Acidimicrobiia > Acidimicrobiales > Ilumatobacteraceae > UBA2093. The sequence goes on along the minus strand of WLEX01000177.1, from coordinate 886 downwards.
TACTAATCGCACCATTGTCGGAGTCGACTGGGGCGCATGGGTCGGAAGGAATCAAATAGAAAACGCTGGCATGTTGATGGAAGTTCTTTCGTTCATTGAGCAAGGAAAACTTCATCCTGTTGAACCTGTTACGTACCCCATGAGCAAAGCTGTGCAAGCAATGCAAGATTTACAAAATCGTAAGATCGCGGGCAAAGTTGCTTTGACACCGCAGTTCGATTAATTAAGGCGTACAAGTTGATGAGCCAGCATCGCTCGTCGAATTATCGGTGGCACTAACGAAACCCCATGAGAATGTGGTGGGAGTCAGTGTGAGAAGCACAACGCCATGATCTGTATTGGAACGGAACTCACTCCCGGGCTGAGTTGTGCTCATCGGGTATCCCTGTGCTCCGCCAAGTCCACTAATGATCAGCGGTGTTCCACCTGCGGCCGGGGCCCCATTTGCATCGAGGGGTGCAAAACGTTCGTAATGATGATCGTGCCCGGTCATGACCAAGTCGGCGCCACCTGCCACCGATGCTTGCCATAAATGTTGAGCCGAAGCAGTGGCATATTTGCCACTCGAAACAAAAGGGTGGTGCATGATGACCATTGCACATTTATTTTCTGTGCGAGCGCGTGCAAGTTCTGCTGTTAACCATGTGGTTTGCACAGACGTTGCAGAACAGCCTGCAAAGAGTTGACCTTGGCACCACGAGTCGACTGCGATGATTCGCCAACCTCCAGCATTGGTAGTCCAATACGACGGTGACATTGCTCCGAAATACTCCACGTATCCCGCAGCTCCGCCCGTGATGTATTCATGATTGCCACGAATTGGGTATGTGCGTGACTTCAGTGGTCCCCACGACACATCGTAGTTAGCTCGTAATTCAGCAATACT